>UQCM01000059.1 GCA_900539525.1 uncultured Blautia sp. | reverse complement strand
AATCTATAGGGCGAGAGCCCTACATGAGCAAAAGGAAAGCCTCGTAGAGGCGATTATGCGAATGGACTCTGAACAGTTATCTATTAGTTACATATTGTGCTAAGAAACTGCCAAGATTCATTTTTCTTATTTGTGTAACATTGAAAAAATATGTGCTGTATGCTATACTTCGACTAGTAAAAAGATATAAAAGGTATGAAATAATACCGATATCTTTGAGCGAAATGAATAATAAAATGAGCCAAGGGGCAAAGGGACATAAAAATACATGCTTGCAGGTATTTTTATGTCTATGGGGCCCGCAAAACATGAGCAAGCATCCATTTTTCGAAGAAAAACGAGCGAATTGCGAATGTTTTCGTCGATTTTGAGAGTGCGAAGCACGGAAAAATCTACGTCAGGCTCATTTGTCGGGTAACTCATTTAATAAAAGGCGGTGCAGGATTCCTGCAGCCGCCCTTATTCTCATTATTCAAAGAAAGATATTTCATCAGTGATGGAATAACCGGATTCCTGTAAATGCCATTACCATGTTGTATTTGTTGCAGCACTCGATCACTGCATCATCTCTCACCGATCCGCCCGGCTCTGCGATATAGGTGACCCCGCTCTTCTTTGCTCGCTCAATGTTATCACTGAACGGGAAGAAAGCATCTGAGCCTAAGGTCACGCCTGTCATCTGATCCAGCCATGCGCGCTTTTCTTCTCTGGTAAATACTTCAGGCTTCTCCTTGAAGATCTTCTGCCATGCACCGTCAGCCAGTACATCCATGTACTCCTCTCCGATATAGACATCGATCGCATTGTCTCTGTCTGCACGGCGGATACCATCAATAAACGGAAGATTCATCACCTTCGGACACTGGCGGAGCAGCCAGTTGTCTGCCTTCTGGCCTGCCAGACGAGTGCAGTGTACACGTGACTGCTGACCTGCGCCGATACCGATTGCCTGTCCGTCTTTGACAAAGCATACGGAATTGGACTGTGTATATTTCAGTGTGATCAGAGAAATCTTCAGATCACGGATCGCTTCATCCGGAAGCTCCTTGTTCTCGGTCACGATATTGGAAAGCAGCTCATCGTTGATCGGAAGCTCCTGTCTGCCCTGCTCAAACGTAATACCGAACACCTCCTTGTGTTCTATAGGATTCGGACGGTAATTTTCATCGATCTGGATCACATTGTAATTTCCGTTTTTCTTCTGTCCGAGAATCGCAAGAGCTTCTTCTGTATATCCGGGTGCAATAACGCCGTCAGACACCTCTCTCTTAATCAGACTTGCCGTATCCTTATCACAGACATCAGAGAGTGCAATGAAATCGCCGAAAGAAGACATTCTGTCTGCACCCCGGGCTCTCGCATAAGCGCAGGCCAGCGGTGAGAGATCGCCCATATCATCCACCCAGTAGATCTTAGCCAGTGTCTCTGTCAGAGGGAGGCCAATGGCAGCACCTGCCGGAGATACATGCTTAAAAGAAGTTGCCGCCGGAAGTCCTGTCGCTTCTTTCAGTTCCCGTACAAGCTGCCATCCATTAAAGGCATCCAGGAAATTAATATAGCCCGGTCTTCCCATCAGAACTTTGATCGGGAGCTCGGATCCGTCACCCATGTAGATCCTGGACGGCTTCTGGTTCGGGTTACATCCATATTTTAACTGCAGTTCTTTCATGTCGTGTCCTCCTTATCGACTCCTATTTATTCTTATTAACGATCTTTGTTTCATAAGTACCTGTAGCAATATCAATATATCTTACAAAAAGAGAAACTTTATTTTCTTCATTCAGACTGTTCCAGAGCATCTCTGTGAACGCTTCCATATCATCCGGAATCTCCACAAGCTTCGGCTCACCTTCAAAGCTTGGAAGCGGGTTTCCGTCACACATATAAGTATGGATAAAGTGACCCTCCCCATTTGCCGGATTCTCATAGGCAAAGGTGTAACGATGACAGGAATCCGGATTTCCATTGTTACTCTTTAAGATAGACATCGCATAATTATAGTTTCCACCCTCCACATGCATGATACCGGAAATCCTCGGTGTATAGTTCGGTGCATCCGGTTCAAACTCTCTGCTGCGCAGACTCTGCTCAAAAGTCATCTGCTTATCCATACACTCGTAAATCGTATCTGTCTGGTCTCCGTTTGTTACGATCGTCTTGTTTCCCAGAACACGCACAGGGGCATAGATGATCAGGCTCGGGTCCGTGAGCTTGGACGGATCAAAGGCCTGTGTGCGGATACCCTCTCCATCCTCCACAAACACGCGGTTACGGCTGTTTTCACTTCTTCCCATGATAAAATAAGCAGTTACTGCTTTCGTACCATCTGCGGTTCTGCCGATCACAATGCCTCTTCCGGGATAAGCATTTCCTTTTAACTCCTGTTCTAATGACAATTTCTTCATGAGTTTACTCCTTTCGTAATATAAATTAATAGAAAAAACCGCCTGAGGACCAGCTTTCCATTCAGGTGGTCGCCCAGGCGGTCGGCATTTTCTTTTGTTGTACTCCCTGTAGGTACTCCTACTTCTCCGCCAGTCGTACAACCGCTACGCACATCTTACACTATTTTGTCATGCTTTGCAAGAAAAAATTCAAATCATTTTCAATACATACAGCACGCTTCCTTCTTTTTCCCTGATCACCCATTTTTTCTCCACTTTCAGAAAATCATACAGCTTCAGGCAATGCAGAAGGATGCTTTCTTCTGTTGTATACAATGCCAGCACACCGTCCTCCTTAAGCACCTCCCGTGCTTTCAGAAAGAATTTTTCATAAAGCTGTGTGATTTCCTCCATACTCTTTGTCCCGGTCACGGTGGGCATATTGGTAATGATCTCGTCAAAGCGGTACTCATGATGGAAATCGAGAAAATCACGATTGATAAAGTTTATCTGCATCTTTGCAGTTTCTGCATTCTCCCGCGCCTTTGCAATCGCCTCTCCATAAATATCGATGCCGTAAACAGGATCTGCCGCCATCAGATATACTCTTTCTATCAGCATAGTCCCCACACCGCAGAAGGGATCGAGCACCTGTGCATGTTCTTTCAGATACGGTCTTAACAGCTCCATAATCAATGCAGCGCTCACCGGCTGTATCGAAGCGGCCAGTACATTTCTCCTGTAGGAAAATCTTCTGTCCTTCCTGGTATAAAGCTTCAGAAGCGGAACAAAGTCCCCGCTTTTCTTTTGCAGCAGGCGAAGTTCAATCTCGTAAGAGGAAGCGGAATTAACAAGCTCTCTGCCGGTTGCCAGTTCCAGTGCTGCTGTAAATCTTTTTATAAAAGCATTTTTTCGGGCCTGCTCCATCCGCCCCCGCACTTCAAGCCGAAAATAGAAAGGCATGGATCCCTCATGACAGCTCTTCAGAAAATCCATAAGTTCCGACTTTACCAGTACCTTTGCCGCTTCCTGCGGCTCTGCCGGAATGGATGCAGCCCCACGGATGGGGAAAAGCATTTCCGACCAGGTACGAATACGATCAAGCTTCTGAAGGTCACGTGTTCTTATCCGTACACCACCCGGAAACAGTGCAGGCTTCTCCTCTTTCAGCTGCCCTGCAGTGATTTCTCTGTGCTCCCGGTTGGTCATCAGATAAATATCCGTTTCCCTGGCCAGTCCTGTAAATACATGCTTCTTCTCTTTTTCATATTTTAGCAAAAGAGCTCTGAGTGCCGCTGCCTCCTCTCTTACATGCTTCACAGCTGCCTCTGTAACCGGAGCATTCAGCAGATAATCTCTTCTCTTTTTTAATTCAGGTACATAAACACGACAGTCATATGCAGACATTGCACGAAGATATGCCGGACGCACAAAAAGCTGTTCTTCTGTCTGATATGCATCCCACAGCCTGGGAAGCATATCCTCACACTCCATCTCACCTAAAATAAATGCGGTATTTTTTCGTACCTTCGCATCCTCATCCTTCAGCAGCAATGCAAACTCAGAATAATCTCCCGCCAGCAGGTAAGCCAGTGCCCTCTTCCCGCCTTCTTCCCTGATTTCTTTCTTCAGGGCAATCAAACAGGCACGGGTATCTGTTCTTTCACAAATCTTTCCATATAATTCTTTTATCATTCCATTTTCCATTCTATAATGGCTCATTCCTTTTCAAATCTATCCTTTTGCGCTCCGGGCGTGGTCAGCTCTGTTGACGTCTTCCGAACACGCGGGTGCACATCCCACCGGAGAATTTTTACTGAGCACTTACTCCGTTTTTCTCAATATACCGGGCTACATCACTCTTAAATGCATCCCATGCATCTTCATGCTCCACAAAATACTTCGGACAGTTTTTTCCAGTCACATCATAATGGCGGATTATATCATCAAGTCCCAGATTGAACTTCCCACACAGAAAAGCTACCAGTTCTACCAGAGAATCATAAGTAGCCTCATTAAATTTTCCCGTTTCATCCGGATGGCAGCATTCAATCGATACACTGTCATAATTTCTGCTATTTGAAGCGTAGGCCACCTCTGCCGTAGGGATACACTGAATAATCTCTCCGTCAAGTCCTACAATAAAATTGCTGCTCACCTTCGTTTCATGCGTATCCTTCAGATTCTCAAAATAATCTCTGTTATTCTGTGCCGTGCTTCCTGGATTTGCCGTATAATGTACCACAATCCTTCGAATCCTGTCCGTGGGTGTACCCGGTCTCGAATATTCATTCACGGTCAGAAGCTGCACATCAAGTTCCGGTCTTTCCACCTGCCTGGTAGGGTTCCCGATATCATAGGTTCCCAGGCTTCTGGTTCCGACTGTCAGCGACTCCTTCTTCAAACACCGGATTCCCTGAGTCACCAGAAAGACCAGTGCCAGGATTCCGGCACATCCCATGACCACACGCCGGGCGATCTGTCTTTTTCTCTGTCGGCAGTTCCTTCGGTTACTGCTTTTTCTGCTGTGTTCTCTTCTTTGTGCATCTGCTGCTTTATGGTTTTCATACTCTCTCATCGCTTATATCGCCTCTTTTGCGCTACTGCTTTACAGGAAAACGGACATCCAGGGATCCGCTTCACTGCTTCCTCATAAAGCGGGACAGGTCAAAAACCTGTCCCGTGCTGATTTTCCGGACTGTACATTTCAAGGCTTTCCTTTTTATTATGCATGGCTCTGAACAGTAACCAGGAAACTTTCTTTATTCATTAATACTATAATTTGGTGCCTCTTTTGTAATATGAATATCGTGTGGGTGTGATTCCTTAAGGGAAGCTGCTGAAATCTTGACAAATCTTCCTGTTCTCTTCAATGTTTCCACATCAGATGCTCCGCAGTATCCCATACCGGAACGAAGTCCGCCGATCAGCTGGAATACGGTATCCTCCACGCTGCCCTTGTAAGCGACACGTCCTTCTACACCTTCCGGAACCAGTTTCTTCGCATCGGACTGGAAGTAGCGGTCCTTGCTTCCGTTCTCCATAGCTGCAATCGAACCCATACCACGATATACTTTGTACTTTCTTCCCTGATACAGTTCATAGCTTCCCGGACTCTCGTCACATCCTGCAAACATACTTCCCATCATACATACATTTGCTCCTGCAGCAATCGCCTTCGTCATATCTCCGGAATATTTGATACCGCCATCAGCGATAATCGGCACATTGTATTCCTTTGCCACCTCATAGCAGTCCATGATGGCAGTGATCTGCGGAACACCAATACCCGCAACCACACGTGTCGTACAGATAGAGCCGGGACCGATACCGACCTTGACAGCATCCACACCTGCTTCGATCAGAGCTTTTGCAGCCTCTCCCGTGGCAACATTTCCTGCAATGACAGGAAGATCCGGATATTTTTCCTTGATCATACGTACACAGTTCAGTACATTCGCCGAGTGTCCATGGGCAGAATCAAGCACAACCACATCTACATGTGCTTTCACAAGGGCCTCCACCCTCTCCAGCACGTTTGCTGTAATTCCCACAGCCGCACCGCAGAGCAGTCTTCCCAGGGAATCCTTCGCCGATAACGGATACTTAATCTGTTTCTCAATATCTTTGATCGTGATCAGACCTTTTAAATTATTCTCATCATCCACGATCGGAAGCTTCTCCTTTCTTGCCTTTGCAAGAACTTTCTTTGCCTCCTCCAGCGTGATTCCAACCTTTGCGGTGATCAGCCCTTCTGAAGTCATGCAATCTTTAATAGGTTTAGAGAAATCCTCTTCGAATTTCAGGTCACGATTCGTAATGATTCCCACCAGTTTTCCGTTCTCCGTGATCGGAACACCGGAAATACGAAACTTTGCCATAAGGTCATTGGCATCTGCCAGTGTATGTTCAGGTGATAAATAAAATGGGTCTGTGATGACACCATTCTCAGAACGTTTTACCTTATCCACTTCTTCTGCCTGTGCTTCAATCGACATATTCTTATGGATGATACCAATACCTCCCTGCCGTGCCATGGCAATTGCCATGCGGTGCTCCGTAACGGTATCCATTCCCGCACTCATCATCGGAATGTTCAGTTTTACAGTTTTCGTCAGCCAGGTTGACAGATCCACTTGATTCGGTATCACTTCTGAGTATGCCGGTACCAGGAGCACATCATCAAAGGTAATGCCTTCACCTATAATACTACCCATTTCCATATCCTCTCTTTCTCTACATGTACTTTGACAAAAATCTAAGTTGCCTTAGAGTTTATCAAATTAGAAATCACATGTCAACCCACCTTTACTTTTCTTGGCGCGATTCTTCGAATATCTTCCAGTATGATCTGATCCAGTTCAAGAAGGACGATTTCTGTCCCTTTCTCCCCTCCATACACCATGGCATACGGTTTGGCATCCTTTCTGCCGGATGAAAAATCTGTCATCTTTCCCTTGTGCCCGTTTCTGTAATAATCCATCTCGTGGGAATGCCAGGGCGCGATCATCTCCATGTCTTCCATACGGTAGCTGGCCGCACGTTTCCTTTTTGACTTGGAGATAATCTTGTCCACATCCAGTTCTCCGTTTACGTAGAGATATTCATATTCCAGGTGAAAGGACGGAAGGAAAAAATAATCCAGTACTCCCATAACCAGAAGTGCAATCGCTGCCCAGGGTGTAAAGATCACAGCTCCTGCTGCCATCAGTGTCAGTACGATCATTCCGGCTTTTTTAAGCATATCGGACGGCTGGGGTACTCTTTTTATCAGTAGTTCTCTATATAAATCACTCATATTTCTCCTCCTTAATCAGTGATTCTGATATATCATGATGCCTTCGGATTTTAGTATATCGGATATTCTGTTATTAGGAAAGCAAATATTGTACAAATTTTTTAATATTTTCGACATTTCCCGCATTAACAGTGGCAGACAGATAAACCGTCTGATCTCCGTAAATGCCCTTAAGCTTTCTATTATCTGCAATTCTCAGTGCATACCCCTTATCCTGTGTATCATTTTCACTTCTTCCCTCGCAAATCATATCCCGGTATACCTCCAGAAATTCCTCTCCGAGTTTTTCTTCCAGATCAGCAAATGCTCCTGAAACCATGTAGTTTTCATAAATATCCTCAGGCATAAGGATAACATCCAGCGTCTCCGCCTGTATGGATGCCAGAAGCTTTGTCTGACTGGCCACAGTCATAGGATCACCGCTCTCCAGATTCATGAGATAGGAATCATCAAATGCCAGCGTCTGCTTCCCTTCATCCAGGCCAAGATAGCCGATAAATTCCTTCTCCATCTTCAGAACCTCTGTGCCTTCTGTTTTTTGCGCATTGATCATTGCCACAGACAGCTCCGTAGTCCTTCCTGATCCTTTCATCATCTGTGCACAGAGGCAGATGATCACGATCACAAACACTGCGATCCCTATTACCCCTTTATAGTATTCCCATACATATGCCAGTTTCTTTTTGAAAGGCATCCCTTTCAGCTTATCCTTTTCTTCCTTCATCATCTCTTTTCGGGTTTTTCCATCCATATTCTGTACTCCTGTTTTTTCTTTCTGTAACTGTTCGAACTCTATAGATTTATTAACTTTCCTTGGGTAAGCGAGAAATTACAGAAAAGCGGATGCCATTGACATCCGCCCGATTCCTGTGCTTTTGCCGCACTGTTTTTCTGTTTTCAGAATTACATCATACCCATGCCCGGGTTGCCGGCCGGCATTGCCGGTGCTTCCTCTTTGATATTAGCCACACAGGACTCTGTTGTAAGGAAGGTGGATGCCACACTTGTTGCATTCTGCAGTGCGCTTCTTGTCACCTTTGCCGGATCAAGAATACCTGCTTCTACCATGTTGACATACTCCTCTTTATAAGCATCAAAGCCTACACCAACCTCAGCCTCTTTTACTTTATTGATAATTACTGCGCCTTCCAGACCTGCATTTGCAGCGATATGGTACAGTGGTGCTTCCAGAGCCTTCAGGATCACAGCTGCACCTGTCTTCTCATCGCCTTCCATGGAATCTACGAGTTTTGCCACTTCTTTGGAAGCGTGAATATAAGCTGAACCGCCTCCGGAAACGATGCCCTCTTCTACAGCTGCTCTCGTTGCATTCAGTGCATCCTCCATGCGGAGCTTAGCTTCTTTCATTTCTGTCTCTGTAGCAGCTCCCACACGGATAACAGCTACACCACCAGCCAGTTTTGCAAGTCTCTCCTGCAGTTTCTCTTTATCAAACTCGGATGTTGTCTCTGCAATCGTAGCTTTGATCTGGTTGATCCTTGTCTGAATGGCTGTCTTATCACCTATACCGTCTACGATGACCGTATTCTCTTTCTGAACTTTAACGGATTTTGCACGTCCCAGCTGATCAATGGTAGTCTCCTTCAGTTCAAGACCTACCTCCTCAGAAATTACCTGACCGCCTGTCAGAATCGCGATATCCTCAAGCATTGCTTTTCTTCTGTCGCCATATCCCGGAGCTTTTACAGCAACTACCTGGAAGGTTCCGCGCAGCTTATTCAGAATCAGAGTGGTAAGCGCCTCACCCTCTACGTCCTCTGCAATGATCAGAAGCTTCTTTCCTGACTGTACGATCTGCTCTAACAGTGGAAGGATCTCCTGGATATTGGAAATCTTCTTATCTGTGATCAGGATATACGGATCTTCGAGCACAGCCTCCATCTTATCCATATCTGTTGCCATGTATGCGGAAATATATCCTCTGTCAAACTGCATACCTTCTACCAGATCCAGCTCTGTCTTCATGGTCTTGGATTCTTCGATTGTGATAACGCCATCACCGGAAACCTTCTCCATCGCATCTGCTACCATGTTTCCAACTTCGTCATCACCTGCAGAGATTGCTGCGACTCTGGCCATCTGGTTCTTTCCGGTTACCTTGCTGCTCATATCTGCAATTGCTGCCACTGCAGCATCTGTTGCCTTCTTCATACCTTTGCGAAGGATGATCGGGTTGGCACCTGCTGCCAGGTTCTTCATTCCTTCATGGATCATCGCCTGAGCCAGAACCGTTGCTGTTGTTGTACCATCTCCTGCCACATCATTTGTCTTGGTTGCAACTTCCTTAACAAGCTGAGCGCCCATGTTTTCAAAAGCATCTTCCAGTTCGATTTCCTTTGCGATCGTCACACCATCATTTGTGATAAGTGGAGTACCGAACTGTTTGTCAAGCACTACGTTTCTTCCTTTCGGTCCCAGGGTTACTCTGACTGTATTTGCCAGTTTATCAACACCAGCCTCCAGGGCTGCTCTTGCTTCTGCTCCGTATTTGATTTCCTTTGCCATAATGCATCTGCCTCCTTAATTATTCTACGATTGCCAGAATGTCATTCTGTTTTACAATGATATATTCTTCATCATCCAGTTTTACTTCATTACCCGCATATTTCGAATAAATAACCTTATCTCCCGGCTTTACTTGCATGGTAACTTCTTTTCCGTCAACGATTCCGCCCGGTCCTACAGCCACTACTTCGGCTTCCTGCGGCTTTTCCTGTGACTTGCTTGCCAGGATGATTCCTGATTTTGTAGTTTCCTCTGCTTCAAACTGCTTTAATACAACTCTGTCACCTAATGGTACTAATTTCATTGTATAACGCCTCCTTAAAATAATGATCAGGTTTTTCTTTTAGTTTATTAGCACTCGCTTTTGTTGAGTGCTAACCATTGACATTATAATAGTTAAATTCAAAAAAATGTGCAAATTGAAATATTGATGTATATTTCTGTAAAATCAGGATTAACCTCTTGTTTTCTCATGATTTCTTTTGTTTTCTTACTTTTTGTATTTTATATATTTTTTAGTAACTATTCAGAGTCCATTCACAAAATCGCCTCTACGGGGCTTTCCTTTTGCTCATGTAGAGCTCTAGCCCCACTTCTTCCTCATTTCCGGACGTGTCATAAAGTCTCTCATCCACTGCCATGCAAGCATGAAAACAATGACCTTTTGACCCTGGCATCACCAAAATTTGATTCAAAAAAGTGCTGCGTTCTTACGCAGCACCTTTTATCTTCAGTTCTTTTTCTGTTTCTTTATTTCATCCAGTTCATCGAACACCACATCATTGATCACCTTGATGTAGGTTCCCTTCATTCCTGAAGAACGTGATTCAATCACTCCTGCGCTCTCGAACTTTCTCAGTGCATTAACAATCACGGAGCGGGTAATGCCTACCCTGTCTGCAATCTTGCTGGCTACCAGGATCCCCTCTGTGCCGTCCAGTTCTTCGAAGATGTGAATGATCGCTTCCAGTTCGGAAAATGAAAGGGTGCTGATTGCGGATTTCACAATCTGTACTTTCCGATTCTCTTCTGCGTTCTCTTCATGCACAGAGCGCATCATTTCCAGTCCAACCACCGTTGTGCCATATTCACTGAGGATAATATCATCGATTTCATACTGACTGTCACACTTGTACATAAACACAGTACCCAGTCTCTCTCCCGCGATATCGATCGGGTTGATAATTGCCTGATACTTCCTGACTCCGTCTCCTACGAAACCAAGTGTCTCCAGATTGACATTTTCTTTTGTTGAAAGTACGCCCAGAAGTCTCTCATTCAGCATGGAATCAATATAGCCGCCCACCTCATCATCAATCAGCTCCTTTATTTCCTCCACACCTTCGCATAAGCCTACCCCCAGTACCTTTCCCTTCTTACTGATCACCAGGATGTTCGAACCCAGGATCTCAGTCAACACCTCACAGATGTCATTGAAAACGACCTTGCTTGAGTTGTTGTTATGAAGCAGCTTATTAATTTTTCTGGTCTTATCAAGTAATTGTACACTCATGTCTCCTCCTGTCCTGTCGACTCCACCCCAAAGTTGACATCAAAATATATTTTATGCCAACTAGAATTTTAGCATACAATTGTCTGATTTTCAACCAAAAAATTCAAAAAGTCTAATAATTCAAATTATTCCTTAACTGTTCCATTATTTCTTTTATTTTCCACATAACCGCAGGTTTCATCTGCACAGACCAGTTTGTTTCCCTTTTCCAGCATCAGATTTCCGCATTCCGGGCACTTCTTTTCGGAAGGCTTCTGCCATGACATGAAATCACATTCCGGGTTGTCCTCACACCCGTAATACTTTCTTCCCTTCTTTGTTTTTCGAAGAACGATTTCCTTTCCGCATTTCGGACATTTCACACCTGTCTTTTCCAGATACGGCTTGGTGTTCCTGCAGTCCGGGAATCCCGGGCATGCCAGGAAGCGGCCGTGAGGTCCGTATTTGATAACCATGTTTCTTCCACATTCCTCACAGATCACATCGGTGACTTCATCCTCGATTTTAACCTGCTCCAGTTCTTTCTCAGCATTTTTCACCGCTTCATCCAGATCCGGATAGAAGTTTCTGACAACTGTTTTCCAGTTGACAGTCCCCTCTTCCACTTTGTCCAGCAAAGACTCCATATTTGCTGTAAAGTTCACATCTACGATACTTGGAAATGCCTGCAGCATGATACTGTTTACCACCTCACCAAGCTCCGTGATATACAGGTTCTTATTTTCTTTTGCTACATATCGTCGGTTGATGATTGTTGTGATCGTGGGGGCATAGGTACTGGGCCGTCCGATTCCAAGCTCCTCCAATGTCTTGACAAGCGCTGCCTCCGTAAAATGTGCGGGAGGCTGTGTAAAATGCTGTTTACTGTCAAATTCCTTCAACGTAAGCAGGGTATCCTTATCAAGTCCTTTTCCAAGAATATTTCCTGTACTCTCCTCGTCACCCTCCTGTGTATAAACTGCCATAAAGCCGTCAAATACCTGTTTGGACGCAGCTACCGTAAACCGGTAGTTTCCTGCACCTATCTTTACAGATGTCGTCTCATATCTGGCGTTCTCCATACGGCTGGCCGTAAATCTCCTCCAGATCAGACGGTAAAGCTGATACTGATCACGGCTCAGAGAATCCTTGATTTCAAGAGGTACTCTGGTAATATCGGAAGGACGGATCGCCTCATGGGCATTCTGGATCTTCTTTCCCGCCTTTTCTTCCTGCTTTGCAGTAGAAACATATTCACTGCCGTACTGACTCTCCACATACGCTCTGGCCGCCCGGTCCGCTTCATCTGAAATACGCGTGGAATCCGTTCTCAGATATGTGATCAGACCCACGGTGCCGTTTCCTTTGATATCAATTCCTTCATAAAGCTGCTGTGCCACTCTCATCGTTTTCTGCGTGGAGAAATTCAGCACCTTGGATGCCTCCTGCTGAAGCGTACTGGTAGTAAACGGAAGAGGCGCTTTCTTGATTCTTTCCCCCTTTTTTACATCCGTTACCTGACAGGTGGCATCTTTCAGATCCTCCAGGATCTGATCGAGTTCTTCCTTCGAATGAATCGGCAGCTTCTTTTTCTCTGTTCCGTAAAACTTTGCGATCAGAGGCTTTTTCTCTCCTGGCACAGCAAAGGCTGCTTCCAGTGTCCAGTACTCCTCCGGTATGAAAGCGTTGATCTCTTCTTCTCTGTCGGCAATGATCCGAAGCGCCACAGACTGTACACGCCCTGCGCTAAGTCCCCTCTTGACCTTCGCCCACAGCACCGGACTGATCCGGTATCCCACCATACGGTCGAGGATTCGTCTCGTCTGCTGGGCATCCACCAGATCCATATCCAGCTTTCTGGCATGTTTCAGAGAATCCTTTACCGCATTCTTCGTAATCTCGTTGAATGTGATCCGGTGAATGTCCTTTTCCTCCAGCTTCAGCGCCTTTGACAAATGCCAGGAAATCGCCTCACCCTCCCGGTCCGGGTCAGTTGCCAGATATACCTTGTCTGCCTTTTTAACTGATTTTCGAAGTGCCGCCAGGATTTCTCCCTTTCCCCTTATCGTTATATATTTTGGCTCGTAGTCATTTTCCACATCTATGCCCAGCTGACTTTTCGGCAAGTCTCGAACATGTCCGTTGGATGCCGCCACCTCATAGTTGGCTCCCAGGAATTTCTTGATGGTCTTTACTTTTGTCGGTGACTCCACGATCACTAAATATTTGGCCATATATATCCCCCCATGCATACGCATCAGTTAGTTTATTCTCGAATAATAATTCTTCATTGGTTCTTTTATGAATCCTTTCATCTCTAAAACCGTCAGCAGAGACAGTACCTCCTGCACCGGAAGCTGTACCCGGCCCACGATTTCATGCAGACTTTTTGGATGCAAATCGAGACAACTATACAACATATTCTCTTTCGTTTCAAGTGGATTCACGGCTTTTTTATTTTTCTTTTGTTTTTCTTCTATCAAATTTAAGGTCAAAAGCAGTTCATTTTCTGACAGAACAATACCGGCTCCCTGGGAAATCAGCCGGTTGCATCCTGCACTTAAAGGGTCTCCTATGCGTCCCGGAACTGCATATACATCTTTTCCCTGCTCTATGGCCTGATCAGCAGTGATGAGTGAACCGCTGCGCTCTTTCGCCTCGATCACAAGAAGCACATCGGACAATCCGCTGATGATTCTGTTTCGCATAGGAAAATGAAGGGCCAGTGCCTCCCTTCCCGGCGGGTATTCCGAAAGGATGCCTCCTTCTTTCTCAAGCCGGTGGTACAGGTTTCTGTTCCCCGCCGGATAACAGACATCAACGCCGCTTCCCAGAACCGCAAAACTCTCCCCGCCTGCATCCAGCGCTGCCGTCTGGGCATACCCGTCAATCCCCCATGCCATGCCGCTGATAATCTGGACACCACATCCGGCAAGCGAAGCTGCCAGACATTCCGCCATCTGTTTTCCATAACTGCTGCATCGTCTTGCACCTACGATCCCTGCCGTCTTCCCGTTTTTCTCCGGCAGTCTGCCCCTGTAAAAAATTCCGAAAGGGCAGTCATAGATCTGCTTTAAACGCTCCGGGAAGTCTTCGTGCTCTGCGCTGATAAATGTTATTCCTCTTTCTTTTAATTCATGACTGCTTTCTTCTGCATCCCAGCCGGCACGTCCTCTCAAAAGGGCTTCCGTCTGCACATCGTTTAAGCACCCGCTGTTTCTGATTTCTTTTTCCGGTGCCTCATACACTGCCCCGGGGTTCCCAAAATACCGTATAAGCCTGGCAATCGCAGGGCGGTAGATTTCTTTCATGCTGCATATCCACATCCAGTACTCTTCCCTTCTCTTTTGCTCTTCTGTCATCCCGGCCGCACCTCCTATATCCAGAATTTCTGCTCAATCGTACGATAGCATATGGCTTCCCCTATATGACAGCACCGGATATCCCGGCTCCCTTCAAGGTCAGCAATCGTTCTGGATACCTTTATGATCCTGTGATATGCTCTGGCACTGAGATTTAATTTTGCATAGGCAGCTTCCATCATGGCACTCTCCTCTGTTCCGAGCGGACAGTATTCACGGATAAGCTCCGCATTCAGATCGGAATTAAAATAAATCTCCGTCCCTGCATAGCGCTCCTTCTGAATTTCCTGTGCCCGGATCACACGCTTTCGGATCGTTTCTGAAGAATCGTTTTCCTGATGTGAAGTAAGCTGATGATAGTCCAGGAAAGGAGCCTCTACACTGATATCGATTCTGTCCAGCAGAGGCTGGCTGATTCTACGGATATAGGAATGTATCTCACCCGCCGTACACGTACAGCGGTTCATATCCGGATAATATCCGCATTTACAGGGGTTCATCGCAGCCACCATCATACAGTTCGCAGGATACGTAAAGCTTCCGCCAAGCCGGTTAATATGTACCAGATGCTCCTCCAGAGGCTGACGCAGAATTTCTAGCGTTTCTCTGCGAAACTCCGGCAGCTCATCCAGAAACAGCACCCCTCTGTGGGCAAGACTGACCTCCCCGGGCCTTGGTATCTTCCCCCCTCCTGCAAGTGCCTGTGGTGTGATCGTATGATGCGGTGCCCGGAATGGTCTTCTGCTCACCAGCGGCGTGTCCTCTCCCAGCATTCCCGCCACGCTGTAGATTTCAGATATCTCCAGACTCTCCTCCAGTGTCAGATCCGGCAGGATTCCCGGAATACATCTGGAGAGCATGGACTTTCCTGACCCCGGCGGCCCGATCAGCAGCAGATTATGCATACCGGAAACTGCCACCTCCGCAGCTCGTTTGACAGCAGCCTGTCCGTTTATATTTTTAAAATCATCTTTGAAGTTTTGTGATGTGATATTCAGAATTTCTTCTATATTAGATACGGCCGGATCAATATCCAGTATCCCGTTCAGATAATCAATGACCTCCCTAAGAGATGAAACACCGATAACTTTGATCTCCTTTATGACAGCTCCTTCCCGTTCATTCGCCTTCGGAACAATACAGAGCCTGCAACCTGCTGCAGCTGCCCGGCGCACGATCGGAAGAATTCCTCTTATCGGACAGACCTCCCCATTTAAGCTCAGCTCCCCCGCGATCAGAATATCCCTGAGTGCTTCCTGGGGAATGTATCCATAAGCAGCCAGGACAGCAATGGCAATCGGCAGGTCATATCCGGATCCTTCCTTCCTCAGATCTGCCGGTGAAAGGTTGACTGTGATCTTTTTCGGCTGAAGACGAAGGCCACTGTTCTTCATTGCTGTCTTTACCCTCTCCTGAGATTCCTTTACCTGCGAGGCAAGACAGCCTACCATAAGAAACATCGGCAGACCATCTCCCACATCCGCTTCTACGTGGATGATCTCTGCCTTAATGCCGCAAAGAGCGGCGGATTGTACAGTACTAAACAAAGATTTCCTCCTTTTCTTACAAAATTACGTTTTTGTTGTATTTAATTTATATTTTATTATATCTTATTGTTAATCTATGCGCAAGTACATGATAAGAGGAACTTTGTATTATTTGTTACTATTCACACGTCAGCCAGTTCGAGGTGTTTTCTGTGAGTGTAGCGAAGCGAAAGTCACGTAAAAACCCGAGAGTAGCAGCGCGATATGATGCAGAATGCATCATATCTGTGCATCGCGAAGCGTGTTACTGGTCACTCTGTGTCCGGATGTTTTATCATTTCCAGAGTGACTCTTTTAAGAAGCATATGTCTGTCCGGACAACAGACACATATTCCGTAGTTTTCTTCGATCAGACTGTGAAGATAGCATTCTCCCATCAGCTCATGTTCCGTCAGTGCACCTGATAGATCGATCTGGCGCAGGTCACTTCGGATTCCTGTCCCCAGGTATTTCACATAGCTCTCCTTCGCTGTCCAGATGGCCGTCATCATCCGATCCCTGTCCTGTGATCCTTTTAACAGACGCAGCTCATTCGGATGACAGACTCTGGCGGCAAGCCTTTCCTTACAGGGTATGATCCTCTCAATATCCACCCCGATCTCTTCTGTGTGGATTCCGCAGAGGATCCCCTCCCTGCTGTGACTGTAATTAAAATGTATCTGCGGGTACTCCGGCAGATATGGCTTCCCAAGAGGAGCCGTCTGTATGACGGCTCTCTCTCTGATCTGATATTCCTGATACAAACCGTAGGCGAGAAGCATACGGGCGAGGTCTCTTTGCGGATATCCCTCCGGGTTTTCTAATAAATAAATCATATCAGCCAATCTATCTAACTGTTTAAATCGATTCAGAATTTATAATAAAGTAAGTGACATGCTCCCACCACTTAAATCAAAGATTTTGAAGTGGGAGCTTCCTGTTCAATGGC
>UQCM01000058.1 GCA_900539525.1 uncultured Blautia sp. | reverse complement strand
ATCTGAGACATTTTCATATGTGGTATACTAGGACATTATCATAAATGGCTTATAGGTCAAATAAGCAAAAAGAGAAATTACTTGACAATAAAATAGAAATAAACTATAATATAAAACATAAAAAACACATATCAAATAATTTATCGATGTTAAACAAATCTATTGAACTGTTATGAAATGGAACAGTTGTCGATCATTTAATCTGAACACATAACATGTTTTCTCAGAATTTAAAATCACGGAGCACAGAATATCTTTATTTCCAGACAGGCATTAAAACAAATGAATCATACGTAAACAGTTTTGATACTGAAATCAAAACAACAATACAAAACAACGTAGAACCATGCAAAGCAACGTAGAACCATGCAAAACAATGCAGCAACACCATAAAAGTAATATAACAACCATGCAAAACAACATAGCAATCATACAGCAGCACAGGAACAGGGAGATGGTCGTATGGCGACACGTGCGGGCACTGTAATTGACGGAAAGTACGAGATCCTTAAGCAGATTGGTAAAGGCGGGATGTCGGTCATATATCTGGCGATGGACAGGCGTCTGAATAAGCAGTGGGCAGTAAAAGAGATCCACAAAAACGCAAAAAGCAGGGAAGGGCAGATGGCTGTTAAAAGCCTGCTGGCGGAAGCGAATCTGATGAAACGGCTGGATCACCCGGCACTGCCGAGGATCGTGGATATTATTGAGAGCGGACAGAAGATTTATATTGTTATGGATTATATCGAGGGAGAGTCCCTGGACAGACTTTTGAGGGAATACGGGCCGCAGCCCCAGGAGCTGGTGCTTGACTGGGCGAAGCAGATCTGTGATGTTCTGGCCTATCTGCACGGGCAGAAGCCCCCTGTGATCTACCGGGATATGAAGCCGGCCAATATCATTCTGCGTCCGGAGGGAAATATCAAGGTGATCGATTTCGGGATCGCACGGGAGTATAAGGAGGAAAGTCATGCAGATACCACCACTTTAGGAACCAGAGGATATGCGCCGCCGGAGCAGCACGGAGGTAGGCAGACAGATGCCAGATCTGATATTTATGCTCTGGGCATGACGATGCATCACCTGCTGACCGGGCAGTATCCGGGAGCAGAGGATTATGTATATGCACCCGTCCGGACGTGGAAGCCGGAACTGTCCGGCGGTCTGGAGCACATCATTGACAAGTGTACGGCGCTTGATCCGAAAGATCGATACCAGAGCTGTCATGAGCTTCTGTATGCGCTGGAGCATTATGAAGAGGAAGAGGATTCCTATAAGAAGAGACAAAAACGAAAGCTGGCGGCATTTATCGCTGTAGCTTCCATTACCCTGCTTTTCGGAGTGGCGGGAATCGCGGGAAAAGCGGCGTGTGATTACGTCAACAGCAGAGATTACCGGCGGATGATCGATGTTTCACTGTCAACCCCGTATGAGGCAAAGGTGGAGGCCTATCTGGATGCCATCGAACTGTCCGGTGCAGATACGCGCGCATACAGAAAGCTTTTGCAGGCGTATCAGGATCAGGGCCGTTTTACCGATGAGGAGAGCGGGCAGTTTACGGCCGTATTCAACAGGAACAGGGAAGGGTTTGATACAGGGAAGCAGGAGTATCTGGATCTTCTTTATGAGGCGGGAATTACATACTTTTATCTCTATTCCGGGGGAGATCAATCCTTCCGGGCGAGAGTGCTGAAGGCATATCCGTATTTTCAGGAGATTTCGAAGAGAGGGGATGAGGCGTATCCGTATTTTGAAATCGCACAGAGCTACCGGATGGTGGGGGAGTTTTATGCAGAGTATATCGTAAATGCCACCAGTATCCGGGAGCCGGTAAGGGAAGAGTATGATCGCCTTCTGGAAGCTCTTGAGCAGTGCATGGAGCATGCGGAGCATTATGAGGACAGCGATGGTGCATACATCCGGCTGACGATGTACCGTGAGATTTCCGGTCTGCTGAATGAACACCGGCACGGCTTTGCAGAGACAGGAGTGCCGCAGGAGAAGGTGTGCGGACTTCTGGAGCACATCGAAGAAGCATCGAAGGCGCTGTCTGTGACACAGCAGGCATCACGGAAGCTTCAGCAACAGATTCTGAAATCGGTTGCCCTGTACCGGGAGAATATTGACGGGAGTTATGAAGAGAAAAAGGAGAGGGGGAGACAGCATGGCTGACAGGTATCATTTGATTTCTGTTCTTTCATTTTCTATGGCAGGGCTTGGGGTTCTGCTGTCTGTGTTTCTGTGGTTCCGTTTTTCCGTCTGGAAGATCATCGGTGAACTGAGCGGACGTACTGCAAGAAAGTTGGTGAAGCAGATGCGTATGGCAGAAGAGAAGACAGGAAGGAAGCCGTATCCTCTCATTCAGGATGCAGGCGGACGCATCGTTACACCAGAGCGGGAGAACCGGATAAACACAGATGGGAACACTGTACAGAACAGGAGCAGGGAGTATCCGGAAGGGGTTTCAGGTGGAAAAAAAGGAATTCAAAAGGACAGGGAGGCAACTCTGTATCTACAGAATGAAACATCAGATGATTGGGGAAGAACTTCCGGTGGGCTAAATGGAACCAGGGTACTGGAAACACGTCTTCTTGAAGCGGGGGTTCCGAAAGAGCAGAAAGAAGAGGACGCACAGGAAGAGATACAAAAGTGAAGGCTGAAAGAGCAGACAAACATGGAAGGATAGAAAAGTGATATGAAAGAACGGAGAAGAGGCAGAGAAACACGGGCAAATGGAAGAGAAGAACAGAAAAGAAGAATAAGAGAACCGGCAAAGAACAGAGCCTGGTGTCTGGCGGCGGTCCTTCTGATGTGTCTGCTGCTGCCGGTTATGGTTTCTGTGACCGTTCTGGCGGATACCGGTCGTGAGGGCAGAAAGACAGGGAAAGGAACAGCACCACCGGAAGAGACTGTGCGCAGCAGGGAAGAGGCACCGGAAACGGATGGAAGTTCTCAGAGAAAAAAGCCGGAGGTGGCAGCTGCCATTGACGGCAGTCTTCACAGGGAGGCGGAAGAGGGGTATTATAACGCTCCGAGAAAAGCGACCGTGACGATCACAGATACAGAAGAACTGTTTGACGAGGAAGCGGCCACAGCAGCGATTCACATAAGCAGGGACGGGAAAGCTCTGGAACCGGGAGAACTGGTTTCAAAATGGAGCCATGACGGGGACAGTCACAGTGCTGTGATTGCCTTCCGGGAGGATGGCAGATATACCTGGAAGCTCTCACCCTACACGAACCGTGCAGGCCTTGTCAGTGAGGGAGTCCATGAGCAGGGAGATGCCCTGTACAGTTTTACGATCGACACGCAGAAACCGCTTACCTCCGATACGGGGAGCCGGGAGGTGTCCTGGATCGGCTATGGAGAAAAGATATGGTCGAAATTGCACACTCATCTTTCTTTTGGGACGTGGGAGAGGCAGGGGATTACGGTTCATGCGGAAGGTAAGGATGCGCTGTCACCCGTATATGCGGTGAAGTACTATAAGGCAGACGGAAGGATCCCGATGGATACGGATGCACTGGAGGAGATTTATGAGAGCAGGGCATTTACAGAAATCCCTTATACGGTGGAGGCAGATGAAAAATTTGTGGTATATGCGAGAATCACAGACTATGCGGGGAATACCGTGTATATCAGTACAGATGGTCTGACGGTGGACCGGACACCGGGAAGTGTGAAGCTGAGGACTCTGAACCGTCCTCATGAGACCGGCTGGTATTTTGAACCTGTGGCGATCGAGGTACGGGCCGATGATCTGCAGGGAAATGCTGCGGCATATGCAGGCCTTCGCACGGTTGACTATACCATCACAAATCCGGAAACAGGTGCCCTCGAAGAAGGGAATCTGTACACCTTTTCAGAAAGCAGTCCGGGCCGGGGGGAGCCGCCGGGCGAGTGGCAGAGCCGTCCGGAACAGAAGGAGAGCTACATTACTGTGGATGCACAGAAATTTGAAGCTGCAGGAGTAAAGGTTACTGTCACGGCTGAGGACCTTGCGGGAAATATCATCCGGGAATCCCTAAGCCTGAATATCTGCGGTACGCCTCCGGCTGTTTCTGTGGAATTTCAGGATACTGCTGTTCGGATAGAGGCGGGGCGTGGCTATTTTTCCGGGGCGCGCAGTGCCGTGGTTACAGTCACAGACAGGCCGGAACTGTTTGGTGAGGAGGCTCTGGAGGCGGGGATGACGGTAAGTGCGGAAGATGCAGAGGGGCGTCCCGTTTCCCTGAAGAAAAAGGATATGATCGGAGAATGGAAGCATTCGGGGAATGTGCATACGGTCAGGATTTCTTTTGCAGAGGATGGAAATTATACATGGAAGCTTTCCTATACGAACCGGGCAGGAATCAGCTGCATGTGGGAACAGGTGCGTGCGAAAGGAGATTCCCCATGGACATTTACGGTGGACGGCACCATTCCTTCCGGTTCGCTGACCGTTGAGGAGCGCACCTTTCACAAGCTTCTCACGGTTCTGACCTTTGGACTGTACCGTAGCCGGAGCGTGAAGGTGACAGCAGTGGCTCAGGACGCCACCAGCCCCGTTGTGATGGAATATTACAAGACGGATCATGCACCGGCCCTGACGCAGGAGCAGCTGAGAAAGCTCTGGCACGAGGATGAAAGGAACAGGAAGAAGCCGGGATATGTACCGTATTTTCAGAAATATACCGGAGCGTTTACTGTCCCGGACAAAGAAAGGGATGAGCGGTTTGTCATTTATCTGAGGATCTCGGACTATGCGGGCAATGATACGTATGTAAGCTCGGAGGGCTATCTGGTGGACCGGACGCCCTGTGATATCACGCTTACACCGGAGAAGACGAATGAAAACGGGATCTATCAGAAGGATGTGAAGGTGGCAGTCAGAGTCAGGGAACCTGAACCGTATGCGGGGATCCGGAGGATTACCTACGAGGTGAAAAACCGTGGTCAGGTGACGCAGCAGGGAGTATTGTTTTCCCGGGATTATGAAGAAGCAGAAGAACCAGAAGCCCCGTTAGGCCTGTGGGAGAGTCGTCCCGGGGTGGAGGAGAGTTACATTACGGTGGAGGCATCCAGAAATAACAGCTGTGATGTTACCGTATCCGTCTGTGCAGTAGACAGGGTGGGAAACCGCAGTGAGGCTTCTGTCAGGCTGGATATTGACTGCTCCCCGCCGGTCATTACGGTTCAGTATGATCAGAACAGGGATCATCAGGGGAGAGGTTACTTTGCAGAACCCCGCACAGCTACGGTCAGGATCACAGAAAGAAGGCATCACTTTAATGCCGAAGCCGCGACAGAGGGGATCCTCATACAGGGGGTGGATGTCAGAGGACAGGAGGTGGAGCTGGACAGAGGGAAAATGATCGGAAAATGGACGACAGAGACGAAGGACTCAGAGGAAGAGTGCGTACATACCGTGAAGCTTCTGTTTGATGTGGACGCCAATTACTGTGTTTCCATCTCCTGTACGGATCTGGCAGGAAACAGGAATCGGTCTGTGGATACCGGTACTTCTGTACATCCGTGGAAATTTACCGTGGATCAGACGCCGCCTGACGGAAGTGTGAAAGCCAGGACGGCAGAGGGAAATACGAGGGTATGGAAGCGTCTGGCGAAATCTATGCGCGTTTCGCTCTGTTCGGCCGGGAAGATTATCGTCACAGGAACGGCGGAGGATGTCACATCGCCGGTGGAGGAGGTGGTGTACTGCCGGGTGACGGACTCTTCGGAGCTGACAGAGCAGGCACTGAAAAGCCGGCAGGAGGATGAATGGAAGCCGTTTCGCAGGGTGATCCTGGACGCTGACCAGCAGACGGCAGTCTGTGTAAGAATCACGGATCTGGCGGGAAATGTATCCTGGATCAGCAGCAGCGGACTGGTGGTGGATACGGCAAAGCCGGTGATAGCTGCCATGATTTCCGGAAATGCGGGCAGCCAGGATCGCTCCGTAAATGCCATCGATCACGGAGATGTGAAGATCCGTATCCATGTGCGGGAGCCTGAGAGAGCAGGCGTACGGTCCGGGTTAAAGAGTGTCAGCGTGGAGGTGCTTGACCTTAGCAGAGCGCCGGAAGAACAGGTTACTCAGCAGAAGCTTTTGTTTTCATCGGAGAAGACAGGACTTCGCCGCCGGAAGAAACAGTGGGCGGGGGCATTTACCGTGGACAGTAGAAAGAATAACAGCAATCAGATCATGCTCCGCATACGGGCAGAGGATCACGCGGGCAATGTGTCGCAGACCAGAAGGATGCTGAAGATCGATACGACAAAGCCGCAGATCCAGATCCGTTATGATAACAATTCGCCGGATGGCGGAAGGTATTACCAGACCGGCCGCACTGCCACCGTGATCGTCACAGAAAGGAATTTTGATCCGAAGGATGTGGAAGCTGTCATACAGAATACGGCGGGATCTGTCCCGGTGATCACCGGCTGGACCACGAGGGAAGGCACGGGAAACCGGGATGATACCAGGCATATGGCAACGATTGCATATCAGGAGGATGGAGACTATACGTTTTCGATCGGATGCAGGGACCAGGCGGGCAACCGCTGCCAGGCTGTCGTCTATGAAAATGGAACGACGGATCCGGAGGCGTTTACTATCGATAGAACCGCACCCGTGGTCACGGTGAGTTATGACAATAATGATGTCCGCAATGGACATTACTTCCGCAAAGGGAGGACAGCGACAGTCACCATCACCGAGCACAATTTTGACAGGGACAGGGTAAGATTTACGGGAACCGCCACACTGGAGGGGCATCCGGTCCCGGCTCCGGATATTTTCTGGAAAGACAGCGGGGATGAGCATACTGCGGTGATCCCGTATGAAGCGGATGCAGATTATACCTTTGGCATAGAACTAAAGGATCTGGCAGGAAATGAAAACGGAGAGATCGCTTATGGGGAAACGGCTGCCGGAAATGCGTTTACGGTGGATACTTTTATCGAAAAACCGCAGATCCGGGGAGTTGAAAATGGAAAATCCTATCGGGGAGAAGTCCTGCCTCTGATCAGCTGCCGGGATGTGAATTTCGCTTCCGATGAGATCCGGCTGTTCCGCACGGGAAGAGATGGAGAGAAGAAGGAGATTACGAAGGAGTTTCTGAAGGGTCTGAAGGAAAAGGGAGGATCAGGCAGCGGAGGTGTCTTTGAAAGAAAGCGGGAACATGACGGAATCTATACCCTGATCGTGAAGGCTTCTGATCTGGCAGGGAATGAGGAGAAAGAGAAGATCACGTTTACGGTCAACCGTTTCGGGTCGGTATATGTTTTTGACAAGTATCTGCTTTCACTGAAGGAAGCGTATACGCAGAACGTAGAGAAAGGTCTGGTGATTACGGAGTACAATCCTGACCGGCTGAAGGGCGGATCAGTAAAGGTTCTGCTGAGCCGGGACGGAACGCTGATGGAGCATGTGGATTATACGGTAACGCCTGTCGAAAACCATCGGGTGAAGGATGGGGAAAACGGATGGTATGAGTATCATTACGAGATCTCACCGGATAATTTTCAGAAAGACGGTGTCTACCGGCTGTCTGTTGTTTCCGGGGATCAGGCGGGGAACCGGTCAGATACGGCAGGCAGCAGGGAGGGCGAAATTCTGTTTCGCGTAGATACCGCTCCGCCGGAAATTACAGATGTTACGGGACTGGAGCAGGAGATCGTAGATGGAGAAAGTCTGCAGGTGGAGGTCGGAGCGTTTGATTCCATTGGTCTGAAGAAGCTGACCGTCTACCTGGACGGGCAGGAAGCAGGCATCTATGAACCTTCAAAAGAGGGGATTCACCTGCAGGGATCGTTTGAGATTCCCCGTGGCATGGATCACAGGCTGCGGTTTCTGGCAGAAGATCTGGCGGGAAATCTCACGGATACAGATGCGCGGGATGAGAGCGGACAGTACCTGTTCCGGCCGGCATTTGGATTTCATCGCAGGATCACCGTGTCGCCGGACGGGTTTGTGCGGTGGTATGCAGACAGAAGAAGCTTCCGGGGAACTGTGGCAGGTGTGACAGCCGGAATATTTCTTCTGTATTTCCTGCAAAGGAAGTACAAAGGCAGAAAATGCAGAAAACGCAGAGAACACAGGCAGAGGAAGCGCTTATGAATACGATTCTGTCCGTCTATTTTAACGATGCCTTTAAGGAATATCTGCTGCCTTCGATGAATAACGCAGATTACACGGTCATTCTTCCGAAGGATCTATTCAGGCTGACAGAGGATTATCACCTGGAGCTTGAGATCCTGAACCATGAGTGGAGGATCAGGAATAAGATCTGGCAGAGAGAACCCGGGAAACAGCCTGGAAAACAACCCGGGAAACAACCCGGGAAACAACCCGGGAAACAAACCGGGCAACAACCGGGAAAGCAGCCGGGTGTGCTTAAGGATCATGATGTGATCCGGCTGCATGTAGAACAGAAGATCCTGTCCGTCATCGTGCGGACATCGGCCGCGGTCATCCATCCATATGAAAAATACTGTCTGGACGGTGTGGAAGCGCTTACCGTGGGGAAATCCGCAGAGAATGACATCTGCTATGACTACCAGTGCCTGGTATCGCGAAAGCATGCCGTGATCCGGAGAGAGGGAGCAGGGTACAGGATCATCAATCAGAGTAAGAACGGGGTCTATGTGGGTTCTAGACGGATCGAGGGAACGCAGCTTCTGGAATTTGGCGACTTTATCAATATCATGGGACTTCATTTGCTGTTCCTGGGGAATATCCTGGCTGTGGATGAACAGGGAAGCGGTGCACGGGTGAATCCTGTGCACATGAATAAGTACAGAGAAGCGGAAATTGTGGACAACAGGGAGCAGATTCCCCATTCCTGTGGAAAAACCGTGTATCACCGTGCACCCCGCAGGTTTCAGAGGATACCGGGAGAGACCGTGGAGCTGGAGGAGCCTCCGCAGCTGAGGATCGGAAAGAAGCCGCCGCTGTTTCTGACGATAGGTCCGGCACTTACCATGGTTCTTCCCATGCTGCTGGGCTATCTGATCATGTATGCTCAGACAGACGAGACAGGATCCTCGATGTACTGGTATTCCGGTCTGGCCATGTCGGTATCCGCTGCAGTAATCGGAGCAGGCTGGGCACTGATAAATGTCCGGTATCAGAGGAAGGAGGAGGCCGGGGAGGCGGGGCAGATCACAGAAGCATATACGGAGTATCTGCTGGAAAAGGAACGGCAGATCAGGAAGGGATATATGGAAGCGGAGGAAATGCTCCGGCAGATGTACCCCCATGTGCAGGAATGTCTGGACTGTGGCGCACAGGGATACCGCCTGTGGAACAGAAACGCTACCCATGAGGATTTTCTGGTGCATCGTGTCGGACTGGGAGAGATTCCTTACCGTGCACAGATACTGATTCCGAAAGAGAGGTTTATCTTCTGTAAAAATGAACTGTATCAGAGGCTGTGTGACATGAAGGAGAAATACCGCTGTCTGCATCAGGTACCGGTGACTCTGGATCTGAGGCAGCACCATCTGATCGGCCTGGTGGGAGGAAAAGAGAAGCAGGGAGCGGTGGAGATCGTCAGAAGCCTCAGCGCACAGGTTGCCGCAAATAATTGCTACACAGACGTAAAAATGGGATTTCTCTATGATTCCGGTGTGCCGGGGAGTTCCGGAAGATGGGCATATGCCAGGTGGCTGCCACATGTATGGGCAGAGGATAAAAAGACACGGTATATAGCGGGAAGCCCTGAGGAACGAAGGGAGGTATGCTATGAGCTTTCGGCAGTTTTTCGCAGACGGATGGAGGAAGCACAAAAGGATGGACAGGGAAAAACAGAGAAGCCCTGGTATCTCCTGTTTATCGAGGATCCGCAGATCCTGGAAGGTGAGATTCTCGCCCGGTATGTCTTTTCGAAGGAGAATGTCTGCGGCTTGACAGTGGTCCTGCTGGCAGAACGCTATGAAGACCTTCCGAATCCCTGCAGCTTTATCATCGAAAATACACCGGAATACCAGGGGATGTATGAGGTTTCAGAAGAAAACCGGCAGACGATTTGTTTCGATTCTGCAGAAACCGGCAGGCTCGACCGGTTTGCCAGATATCTTTCCACGCTGCAGGTGCCCGAAGCAGAGCAGGGGAGGGAGCTGCCGGAAATGCTGACGTTTTTTGAAATGTTTGATGTGTCAGAACCGCAGGAGCTTCTGGCGGAGGAGCGGTGGGTAAAGAACCGGATCTGTGACAGCATCCGGGGGATGCTCGGACAAAAAGCAGGCGGGATACCGTGCTGGCTGGATGTCCATGAAAAATACCATGGTCCCCACGGCCTGATCGCAGGAACGACGGGCTCCGGTAAGAGTGAGACGCTGCAGACCTGGCTGCTGTCACTGGCGGTCAATTACAGTCCGGATGATCTGGCTTTTTTTATCATCGATTATAAGGGAGGCGGAATGGCAAATCTCTTTTCAGGACTGCCCCATCTGGCCGGCCAGATTTCCAATCTGTCAGGAAATCAGATAAAGAGAGCGATGATTTCCATCAAAAGTGAAAACAGAAGAAGGCAGAAAATCCTTGCCGGATACGGGGTCAATCACATCAATCTCTATACAAAGCTTTATAAAAACGGAGGCGCATCCGAGCCTATGCCCCATTTGTTTCTTATCATTGATGAATTTGCGGAGCTGAAGAGGGAAGAGCCGGACTTTATGCGTGAGCTGATCAGCGTGGCACAGGTGGGACGAAGCCTTGGCGTACATCTGATCCTTGCCACCCAGAAGCCGGGCGGAACCGTGGACGATAATATCTGGAGCAACGCAAGGTTTCGGCTCTGTCTGCGGGTACAGGACCGGCAGGACAGCATCGACATGCTTCACAGGCCGGATGCGGCTGTCATTACCCAGACGGGAAGAGGATATCTGCAGGTGGGAAATGATGAAGTCTTTGAGGAATTTCAGTCCGGTTACAGTGGAGCTGTCTATGAAGAAGGGAAAGGTTCGGATCCTTCAGGAAGCTCCAGACTGCTGCAGCTGTCCGGAAAAGTCGATATCACAGCAGGTACGGGAAAGAAAAGAAGCCGCAGGGAGCCTGCAGACCGGGACTGCAGGGAAATCACACAGCTGGAGGCTGTAAAAGAATATCTGGCAGCTGTGGCAGAAAACAGGGGATATTCTTACAGGATGCGTCTGTGGATGCCGGTATTGAGGACCTGCATGTATCTGGAAGAATTCAGGGAATACCGGGAAAGCGTATCTTCCGGGGGCGGATGGAACGAAGAGACCGGGACTTATACGCTGCACTTTGTGCTGGGGCAGATGGACGATCCGGAGAATCAGGTACAGCTGACACTGATGCCGGATCTGATGGAGACCGGTCATGTGGCCGTCTGCGGCAATGCCGGCAGCGGGAAGAGTACCCTGCTGCAGACAATGCTCTATGCGCTGCTGCGAAAATATTCGCCGGAGCGTCTTCAGGTATATGCCATTGACTTTGGCACCGGCAGGATGACAGCCTTTGAGGATGCCCCTCATATGGGCGGGGTCGTACGTGAAGGAAATCCGGAAAGGACAGACCGTTTTTTTCATATGCTGCATGAAATACAGAAAGAGAGAAGACAGATTCTGGGAGGGGGAAATTACAGACAGTATCTGCAGCTGCAGGAAGGAAAACTGCCCGCACTTCTTCTCATGATCGACGATTATGCGGCATTTCGTGAAAAGACAGGGGAGAGGTATGAGGATGATCTCATCCGCCTGGCACGGGAGGGTGAGAGTCTGGGGATTTATCTTGTCCTGTCAGGAAACGGGGTGGGGATTCATGATATTCCGTCGCGGATCTTTGAGCATGCCGGCATGGTGCTGTGTCTGATGCAGCAGGATCCCTACACATACGCAGAACTGCTGCACCGGTACCGGATCGATATTCTGCCGGAGGGAGGGATCCCGGGGAGAGGACTTACAAAATGGAAAGAGCAGGTTCTGGAATTTCAGACTGCACTGGCTGTTCCTGCGGAAAATGATTATCAAAGAATGGCGCTGATCGGCAGCGAATGCAGAAAGATGCGCAAGCTGTGGAAGGGAAAATGTGCAAGGAGGATTCCTGAGATTCCGGAAAAACCGGTCTGGACAGCGTTCCGGATGCAGGAGAGATTTTCGGAAATGGCAGAGGATCCGTCTGTGCTCCCGATCGGTTATCGTGCCTCGGATGCAGAGCTTTACGGGATAAAGCTTCGTGAGACGTATTGCTATGGGATTTACGGATCTGCCAGAAGCGGAAAAACCAATCTGTTAAATGTATGTATCCGTTCAGCTCTTGAGAAGAAGAGCAGGGTATGTGTGATCGATTGCCCGAAACAGCAGATGAAAGGCTATAAGGAGGATGAGAAGATTTCTTATGTATCAGATGAAAACGGGACGTTTGCATTCTTTCAGGAATTACTTCCGGTTTTCAGAGAGAGGAATGAAAAGAAGAATCAGCTGATCACATCCGGATGGGATGAGGACGGTATTTTCAGGAGTATGAGTCAGGAGACGCCGTGGTTTATCTTTCTTACGGATCTGTGCCGGTTTATGCAGACGGTATATGATGCTCCGGTACACGATATCCGTGGATTTCTGGAAAATATTCTGGAGAAGGGAAGCCTGCACCATGTGTATTTCATCGGTGTGATCGGCGTGGAGGATATGGGAAGCGTCGCAGGGCTTCCGGCCTTTGAGAGTTTTACAGGATACCGGACAGGTATCCATCTGGGCGGATGCGTTGTAGATAATCCGGTACTGGACTTTGACGACATGACCTATGCGGACAGGGAGAAGAAAGAGAAGCCGGGCACAGGAAGGATTCCTGCGTCACAGCCGGAGGAACATTCCGAACGGATCGTGATACCTTTTGCAAGATGATACAGTGTGCATCTTATGTGCATCGCAAAGTAAGCTGCAGCCGCCGTACTGTGAATCACAGAGTATTCTGCTGCCCCGTGCTGTGAATCGCAAAGCATTCTGCTGGACAACAGGAGGGAAGAATGGAGAAAAATGATACTGGTAGATATTTATATTCCGGCTCTTGATGCCGTTTATGATTTTATGCTGGATGAAAATGCAGATATTGGCCTGGTCAGGGAGGAGATTCATGAGATTCTTCTCGAAAAAGTGCAGGAATCGGGGGAGGGGATCAGCGGAATGTTTACTCTGTGGTCAGCAGATACGAAGCGGCTGCTGCAGGCCGGAAGCACACTGCATGCTTCAGGAGTAACCGACGGATGCAGACTGATCTATGTCTGAGGACGCCGCGAAGTGCGGGGGTGCAGAGTCTATTATAGTCATGAAGGAAAGGAAGAAGGCGATGAGTGATTCTTTGAAAGTTCATCCTGGTCGCATGGACAGCAATGCAGAGCAGATTGCCGCCTGTGTGGAAAAGATGAAAAAAGAACTGGCAGAAATGAAGAGAAGTGTGGATCAGCTCGACAGAATGTGGGTCGGACCCGGAAGTGAGGCATTTAAGCGGAGATTCGATGAAGACATGGCCGGTATGCGGCGTCTTGTACAGATACTGGAGGCAGTGTACCGATATGAAGGAGAGGCGAAGAGAAAATATATGACCTGTGAAAAGAAGGTCTATGGAGTGGTTTCGGGTATGGAGGACGGAATGTGACAGGAATACAGTTAAAGGTTTCACCGGAAGAGTTAAAAAGAAAGGCAGAAGAATGCAGAAAGTGCGGCAGCAGTATGGAAAGCAGCTGGAATCAGATATGCCGGCTGGTGGAAACATCAAAATCATTCTGGGAAGGCAGAGCGGGAGACCGCTTCCGTCATGTTTTTAAATGCAGCCGAAAGGGTGCACAGCAGATGCTAAGGCGACTTCGCGGACATCCGGATCAGCTGCTTAGGATGGCGGGTGTCTATACGAAGGCAGAGGCGGAGGCTGCGGCAGAAGCATCCCGTCTGCCGGAGGATGTGATTACATAAAAGGCAACGATTTATAAATCTGCATAGTTCTGAACAGTTACCCGTAAACAGAGAAAATCGGGATAACTCGTGGTTCTAAATGATAGTAGTCGAAGTAGTCCATGTGGGATTTTTGGGGAGGTGAGAAGGATGGCAGCATCTATGTATACGATTGAGATGGATTTTTCCAGGGCACAGGAGCAGGCCGGGAAACTGGATGCGATTGCCGCACGGATGGTAGAGCTGGCAGAAAGTGATATGGCGGACTGTCTGACGGATCTTCTGGCAAACTGGAAGGGGGAAAGTGCGGCGCTGTATGGAAGAAAAGGAAGGGAGATGGAACGGCAGGTAAAGGGCACGGCAGAGGAACTGAGAAAGACGGCGCAGGCACTGCGTACCATGGCTGCCAGCGTATACCGGGCAGAGAAGCAGGCGGTACAGGCAGCAAAGACACGCACCTATGGAGAATGAAAGGATAGCAGAACAGGGAGGAAATGAATATGGCAAAACAGATCACTGTAAATACGGGAACATTAAAAAGCAGATCACAGGAGCTGAAAAGTCTGAACAACAGTCTGAAGACACAGCTGGGAGAACTCAAAGCAACGGAGCAGTCTTTAAACAGTATGTGGGACGGAGAGGCGAAAAATGCCTTCCATACGGTCTTCGGAAAGGATATGGAGCAGATGAATCAATTTTATACAGCCATTGAGCAGTATATCACAAGGCTGAATGTGATCGTGACAAAGTATGAGGCTGCAGAGCAGAGAAATGTGAGCACAGCAAATACAAGAACGTGTTAAAGACAGCCAAGGGTACCGGGGATGGAAACAGATAGTTATATACGGAGAAAGGATGAACAATATGACAGGTACGATTAAGGTAAATACAGCAAAGTTAAGGAGCACGGCATCTGCACTGCAGGCGAAAGGAAATCAGGTAAAGAACACCACGAACCGGATGATGACACTGGTCAATGGTCTGACGGGAAATGTATGGAGCGGCGATGCGGCAAGGGCCTATCTGCAGAAATTCAAATCACTTCAGGATGACATGAACAAAATGTACCGCATGATCAGCGAGCATGTGAAGGATCTAAATGAAATGGCGGCAGCCTATGAGAAAGCAGAATCCGAGAATCAGTCAGCTGCAAATTCGCTGTCGGGAAATGTGATCCGGTAGTATAACCCACATGAAATTCCTCACCGAAACATAAGGTTATTTGGTGTGGCTATATTAGAGTGTCGCACATCCTGGAGAAGATGCGTATGACAGGGACAAAATGATAAAGAACGAAGGTGATAAAAATCGGAGATGAATTTCAGATAAAGACCGGGCCGGTAAAAAGGGACTGTGAGAGGTTCTCTTCTATACAAAAGGAAATGCAGAGGCTGGGCCGGGAGATCGTGGCCTGCCGCATGGGGCTGGCAGTTTCAGGAGCAGGCGGAGAAAGGCTGAAGCGCAGGCTGGGTGAGCTTCACGATCAGGTGCTGGAGCAGGCGGGAAGACTGGAAAGCTTCCGCAAAGCTCTGGAGCAGATCATACTCCTGTACAGTGCCTGCGAGGAGGAGATCCTGTCCGGCATGAGAAATCCGGGCGGTTCCGGGCAGGCCGGGGAGAGCGGTACGGAGAAAAGAGGCGGGTGGCTCCGTTTCTGGGACTGGCTCTTCAACAGGAAAGATCCTGATTCTTACACGGCAACATCAGGAAAACAGGAAGAGAAAGCCGACAGAGAGTTGAAGGAAACCATAGAGAATCTGACAGAGTCAGAACGATACAGTGAAGAACACTGGGCCGGTGCAACTCTTGAAGAGCGCAAAGCCATCCTTCAGGATTACATGCAGGAAGTGGCAAAGATCCTGGATGTGGATATTGAAAAGGAGATCACTTTCACGAACACACCGCCGGATGAGAATGGTGTCTACAATCTCGGTGCCTATTCCCACAGCATCAAAACGGTAAAGATGAACCAGTATATTCTGGAGAATGATGAAACATACGATTCCTACCGGCTGATGACGACGGTGGTGCATGAGCTGCGCCATGCCTATCAGCATGCAGCCATCGATGATCCCGAACGCTATCAGGTGTCACAGGAAACCATTGATGCGTGGAAAGAAAGCTTTGCTACCTATGCGCAGGAAAAGGCAAAGGGGTATCAGTCCTACAGAAACATCATCGTAGAAAAGGATGCCAGAAAATTTGCCGGGCAGGAGTAGTGTACTGGAAACAGGTGAAAAACATGAAAAGAAAACAAATCATTGCAGTCCTGGCAGTTCTGGCAGGAGTCATCACCATAGGGATATGGCAGGAGAACGAAAACAGAGAGAATGCTTCCCTGACAGAATTACAGAAGGAGGAGAAAATCACGGGTATGAAAACAGACATGAAAACAGACAGAACGGAAATGATCATGGCTGCAGCCGGATGCAGCAGAAAAAATGCAGAACGCATCATCCGTCAGTTAAAGGAGCTCACGGACGGAGAACCGGTTCTGGCAGTGGGAATGGAAGGAGCGGATGATCACAGCATTCTGATAACAGACAGCAGTGGAAAAACATATGAACTGGGAATCGATAAAAAGGATTTCCTGTATTCTGTGAGAGATGTAGAAAAGGGTGAATATCTGCTTACTGTGTATGAATAGAACTTTACAGTTTTTTAGAGAACCACTATAATAACAGTGTATGATACCAGAGATTTTGGGAGCGCGGAAAAATCCGAAGGCATCAAGAGGGCAAATACTTTTGACCCCAACATCAGTGTATCATGTGATTTCGTTATATGAGGCGGTGATTATATGGAGGATATAGAAAACATGGGCGAAAATGCCAGTGAGATGATTAACAGATTGTCAAGACATCTGGAGCATGCAAGGGATCTGAATGAATTGTTTATCACATTTGTTGATATAGACAAGCTGGATACTCCGCAGGAAGTGAAGAAACTGATCAGAACCAAGATTCAAATCTGCCAGGATGATAAAGAGAGTTAGATACTGTAAGAGATACGGAAAGAGGGTGTAAAGTCTTATACGGCTTTACACCTTTTTTTGAGAAAAATTCCGTTTGGGTTTACAGATTTCCTTTCCTTCTGTATAATGTAGGTAATTTGTAACTGTTCAGAGCCATGCAGATTTATAAATAATAAGGAAAAGCCTCCCAGAGGCGGCTTTGGTAGTTACTGTAGTTTTTCTAATCTATGATGCCAGGGTCAAAAGGTCATGATTTTCATGCTTGCATGAAAAATCAT
>UQCM01000057.1 GCA_900539525.1 uncultured Blautia sp. | reverse complement strand
TGCAGTAGTGGTTGAAACAAGAATCCCCCTGCTTTAGCTGTGGGGAGTGTCAAATAAAAATGAATCCATGGATGAGATGACAGATGATGAGCTGATTAAGATTATGAGAGACGCATTTGACGGAGAGTGTCAGGGCTCTCTTGAATATCTGGAGGAAACATACCTGGAGAAATTTGCAAGGGAGATTCGTGCGAATACACGTAAGTTTATAGGGAGGTATCCGGGAAATGACAGCGAAATCTGATGTTACAGATATCTATCCAATGGAAGAACTGATTCCGGTTGTGGGAAAGCTGGCGGAAGCCTTCACAGCGAAAGAAAGCAGTTCAGTGACATATGAGCGGGCAAGACAGCTTATGGAGGCGGTGATCTATTGCATTGCACATTATGAAAGTGGACAGTCGGAAAGCCAGTTACAGGAAAGTAGAGAATTGCTTTCCACATGTCCGGTCTGCACAGGGAGAATAGGAGAAGTGGTGCAGCGGATGCCGCCTGCGGAAGAGGCATATCGTATGGGTTATGAAGCAGTGATCAGGAAAGTAAAAGAAACGCAGGAAAAATACAATGAATTAATGAAATTCTTTGACCATTATGGGAATCAGAATTACCGGGATACAGTAGAAAAAGCATTGCCAGGATTTTTTCTGTACTATGATGCCAGGTATGCACCGATGGATCATATCATAACGATGGATTATCCGGTGTTTGGAGTTGACATGCAGCTGGAAGGGATCGACAGGATTCGCCAGTATATCGATGCCATATGGGAAGAGCAGTGCCGGCTGATGAAGCTTTCCAGAAACGATGTCATCAGTGTATTGCGATCCTTCCATCCGCGATATGAGAGAGAGTATTTTAATCTGGTGGAAATCGTTATTATTCACACGTCAGCCAGTTCGAGGTGTTTTCTGTGAGTGTAGCGAAGCGAAAGTCACGTAAAAACCCGAGAGTAGCAGCGCGATATGATGCAGAATGCATCATATCTGTGCATCGCGAAGCGTGTTACTGGTCACGGAGTGAACAGTAACTGGAAATCATTTCGGACCGTTTTCGTATATTGTAATTCGTGCCTGGAACCGTTATACTAAAAGAGTCCGGGACGCTGGAATCTGCCTGTTTCATCCAGAAGCGTGCAGCAGGGGAATCGGCACATGGGCGATCAGAGAATATGAAGAAGCGGGATTTCGGGAACAGGAGGCAGCAAATGAAGAATGTATTTGTATTTTTTGCAGAAGGATTTGAGGAAATTGAGGCACTGACAGTTGTGGATCTGCTGCGCAGGGCAGAGATTCCGGTAAAGATGACGGGAATCTCAGGAGAAGGAGACGTGACCGGCAGCCACGGCATCCGTGTGGGAATGGATACGTCTGTAGATGAGGTGCGGCTGGAGAATACAGAGATGCTGGTGCTCCCGGGTGGAATGCCGGGGACCAGATATCTGGGGGGCTGTGAAGAGTTAACTTCCTTATTAAAAGAGGCGGATAAAGAGCAGATCAGAATCGGTGCCATCTGTGCAGCGCCCAGCGTGCTGGGAGATCTGGGCCTTTTAAAAGGGAGAAAAGCCGTGTGCTATCCTGGATTTGAAGAGCGTCTGACAGGGGCCAAGGTTCTGAAGGAAGAAGTTGTAACGGATGGGCACATCACCACCAGCCGGGGACTGGGAACAGCCATTCCGTTTGCACTGGAGCTCATCACGGGGCTCAAGGGAAAAGAAGTGGCGGAGAGAATCGCTGCATCTGTGATCTACAGAATGTAGGGAGTAAGAACGGGCGTTCCGCCCATCACAAAATATAAGAACAGACCTTAGCAAGTAAGGGGTTGTGGCGGGCGACGTTCAGCTATCAGGCCACAGACCCGTCCGCAGTGCGGACTATCCGCTGCTTTGCAGCTCCTGTCTGTGGCTGATGGGCGTCCCGCCCATCACAAAATATAAGAACAGACCTTAGCAAGTAAACTTGCACGGTCTGTTTTTATATTTTGCTGATAGCTGAACTGGTAAATGCAAAAAAAGGGTGGCATTTTGTTAAGGGCTGTGTTATACTCTTAAAATGACTGCAAGGATAGGTTAGTTATTACCATTTATATAAAATCAAGGAGGAAATAAAGAGCAATGAGTTTACAGGTAGAGAAGTTGGAAAAGAACATGGCGAAGTTGACGATTGAAGTATCAGCTGAGGATTTTGAGGCAGCAGTGCAGAAAGCATATTTAAAGAACAAAGGAAAAATTTCCATCCCGGGATTCCGTAAGGGAAAAGCACCGAGGAAGATGATTGAGAAGATGTATGGTGCAGGAATCTTCTTTGAGGATGCAGCAAATGCTCTGATTCCGGACGCATATGAAAAAGAAACCGCTGACTGTGATCTTGAGATCGTTTCCAGACCGGAGATCGATGTGGTACAGATCGAGTCAGGAAAGCCGTTTATCTTTACAGCTGAAGTAGCTCTGAAGCCGGAAGTTACGCTTGGTGAATACAAAGGAATCGAAGTAGAGAAGCAGAACATCGAAGTCACAGATGAGGAAGTTCAGGCAGAAGTAGATAAAGAAAGAGAGAACAACTCCAGAACACTGGACGTGGATGACAGAGCCGTAGAGAATGGCGATATGGTGAAGCTGGACTTTGAAGGATTTGTAGACGGCGTGGCATTTGACGGCGGAAAAGGTGAGAATTTTGACCTGACCATTGGCTCAGGAAGCTTTATTCCGGGATTTGAAGAGCAGCTCGTTGGCGCAGAGATCGGCGCAGATGTAGAAGTAAATGTTACTTTCCCGGAGGATTACCATGCAGCAGATCTGGCAGGAAAGCCGGCGGTATTCAAATGTAAAGTAAACGAGATCAAAGTAAAAGAGCTGCCGGAAGCAGATGATGATTTTGCTCAGGACGTTTCTGAATTTGAGACACTTGAGGAGTATAAGGCTGACATCCGCAAGAATCTGACAGAGAAGAAGGAGCAGGAAGCAAAAGCTGCAAAAGAGGCGGCTGTTGTAGAAAAAATCGTTGCCAATGCATCCATGGAGATTCCGGATGCGATGATTGACAATCAGGTAAGACAGATGGCTGATGATTTTGCAAGAAGAATCCAGTCACAGGGTCTGACTGTTGAACAGTATTTCCAGTTTACCGGAATGACGGCTGACAAGCTGTTTGAGCAGATGAGACCGGAGGCATTAAAGCGTATCCAGAACAGTCTTGTTCTTGAGGCAGTGGCAGCAGCAGAGCAGATCGAGATCAGCGATGAGAGAGTGGAAGAAGAGCTGGTGAAGATGGCAGAAGCCTATAAGATGGAACTGGATAAAGTAAAAGAAATTATGGGTGATTATGAGAGAGACCAGGTGAAGAAGGATCTGGCGATCCAGGCAGCAGTTGAACTGGTAAGAGATGCTGCAAAGGAAGTCTAAGAAACGGAAGGATCCGAAACAGTTTCAGGTCATCGGACAGAGAGGAGAGTCAGCATGAGCTTAGTACCTTATGTCATTGAACAGTCAAGCCGTGGAGAGAGATCCTACGACATCTATTCAAGATTATTAAAAGACCGCATCATCTTTCTGGGTGAGGAGGTCAACGATGTAACCGCAAATCTGATCGTTGCACAGATGCTTCACCTGGAGGCAGAGGATCCCGGAAAGGATATCCAGCTCTATATCAACAGCCCGGGTGGATCAGTAACAGCAGGATGGGCGATCTACGATACCATGCACTATATCAAGTGTGATGTTTCTACGATCTGCATGGGCATGGCAGCCAGCATGGGAGCTTTTCTGCTGGCAGGCGGCACAAAGGGCAAGAGAATGGCTCTGCCAAATGCCGAGATTATGATCCATCAGCCGTCAGGCGGTGCAAAAGGACAGGCAACAGAAATCAAGATCGTGGCTGATATGATCCTGAAGACGCGCAGACGTCTGAATGAGGAACTGGCGAAGAATACCGGACAGCCTATCGAAGTGATTGAAGTAGACACAGAGAGAGATAATTACATGAGCGCTCAGGAAGCACTGGAGTACGGTCTGATCGACAGTGTAATTACCAAACGATAAGAGATGAAGGTAAGGCTCCTGCTCATGCGGCGGGAGTCTTATCTGATATATGATGTTCAGAACAGCAGGATGCGAATATTTGCTTTGCCAGGCAGGTTGTGAAGCCGGTAGAGCGGATGAATATCTGCCTGTTGTTTTGAATAACAGTTTCACGAATAGTTGAATTGCAGGAGGTAAGAAGAGCAGTGAGAGTTCAGGAACAGAAAGTGAGATGTTCTTTTTGTAATAAATCGGCGGAACAGGTCAGAAAGATGATCTCCGGGCCGGATGGTGTATTTATCTGTGATGAGTGTATTGAACTCTGTTCAGAGATCGTAGAGGAAGAACTTGAGAAAGAATATATGGACGATGAGGAAGGAATCAACCTTCTGAAGCCGGAGCAGATCAAGGAATTTCTCGATGACTACGTCATTGGACAGGACGATGCAAAGAAAGCGCTGGCAGTTGCCGTTTATAATCATTATAAAAGAATTCTGGCCGGAAGGAATCTCGGTGTGGAGCTTCAGAAAAGCAATATCCTGATGCTGGGACCGACCGGTTCGGGAAAGACGCTTCTGGCTCAGACGCTGGCAAGACTTTTAAATGTACCTTTTGCCATTGCAGATGCGACATCTCTGACGGAGGCGGGATATGTAGGCGAGGATGTGGAGAACATCCTTTTGAAGCTGATCCAGGCGGCTGAGTATGATATTGAACGTGCCGAGTATGGAATTATCTATATTGATGAGATTGACAAGATTACCAGAAAGTCTGAAAATGTATCCATTACCAGAGATGTTTCAGGCGAAGGCGTACAGCAGGCGCTTCTGAAGATTCTGGAAGGGACGATTGCTTCCGTGCCGCCGCAGGGCGGAAGAAAGCATCCGCAGCAGGAATTGATTCAGATCGATACCACAAATATTCTGTTTATCTGCGGCGGAGCATTTGAAGGGCTGGATAAGATCATTGAAACACGTATGGATACTAAGTCTGTCGGTTTCAATGTGGAGATCGGGGAGAAGCATGAGAAAAATGCAGGTGAGATCTTTAAACATGCGCTTCCGCAGGATTTTGTAAAATTTGGTATGATTCCGGAAATCATGGGACGTGTTCCGGTCATCGTTTCTCTTGATTCTCTGGATCGGGAGAGCCTGATACGCATTTTAAAGGAGCCGAAGAATTCCATCATCAAACAGTACAAGAAATTATTTGAACTGGATGGCGTGCAGCTGAAGTTTGAGGAAGATGCCCTGGAGGCGATCGCAGATAAGTCTCTGGCACGTAAAACAGGAGCCAGAGGTCTGCGTGCGATCATGGAGCAGTCCATGATGGATCTGATGTTTACTGTGCCGTCAGATGAAACGATCGAAAGCTGTACGGTTACGAAGGATATGATCGAAGGAAACGGGGAGCCGAAGCTTACTTATAGAGAGAATCTTCCTGTACGGAGTAAGGGCAGGAAATCCTCACGGACAGTAGGAGAGACAGCGTAATCGCCGGAACATCAGCTGTGGTACAACAAATCGACTGCCAGGCGGCGGGGATGTGACAGCTGTCAGGATGAGATAAGAGGTATATATGAGTGATTTAACAAAAGAACTGCCTGTAGTGGCACTTAGAGGAATGACGATCCTCCCGTCGATGATTGTACATTTCGATATCAGCAGGGAGAAATCTATGACGGCAGTGGAGCAGGCGATGCTGGATAAACAGGAACTGTTTGTGGTAACGCAGAAGGATCCTGAAGCAGCCAAACCCGGACAGTCCGATCTGTACCGGGTGGGGACGGTTGTAATGATCAAACAGCTGATGCGTCTGCCAAATAATATTCTGCGCGTTCTCGTGGAAGGTATCGCAAGGGCGGAGCTTCTGACACTGGATGAGAATCAGAAGTATCTGCTGGCGGAGGTTGCAGTATTCGAAGAGATGAGGGACGGGGAACTGGATGAACACCACAGGGAGGCCATGCTGCGAATACTGAAGGAAATCTACAGCGAGTATGCCCTGGCAAATCCGAAGATCAGTAAGGAACTGACGGCGCAGCTGATGGAGACAGGGGAGGTCTCCAGGCTGGTGGATCAGATCGCTATTCATCTTCCGCTGTATTATGAGGAGAAGCAGAGGATTCTGGAAGCGGTATCTCTTACGGACAGATATGATCTTCTCTGCGAGATCCTGAGCAATGAAGTGGAGATCATGCAGATCAAAGCAGACCTCCAGGAAAAAGTAAAGGCGCGGATCGATAAGAATCAGAAGGAGTATATCCTTCGGGAACAGTTAAAGCTTATTCGCGAGGAGCTGGGGGAGGATCATACTTTTTCTGATGCAGACCATTTTAAGGAAGCGGCTGAGAAGCTGAAGGCGCCGAAAGCAGTCAAAGAAAAAATCCTTAAGGAGATCCAGCGTTTCAAAAATGTGGCGGGAAACAGCTCTGAAAGTGCGGTAAGCCGGGGATATATTGAAACATTGCTGGAGCTTCCATGGGATAAGGCGTCGAAGGACAATAAGGATCTGAAGAATGCCAGAGAGATCCTGGAGGCGGATCACTACGGGCTGGAAAAGGTGAAAGAGCGTGTGCTGGAGTTTCTGGCAGTACGGACACTGACAAAGAAGGGAGAAAGTCCGATTCTGTGTCTGGTAGGACCACCGGGAACCGGAAAAACATCCATTGCAAAATCCATTGCCAGGGCGATGAATAAGAAATATGTCCGGATCAGTCTGGGAGGCGTACGTGATGAGGCAGAGATCCGTGGACATCGGAGAACCTATGTGGGAGCGATGCCGGGACGGATCGCCAACGGAATGAAAATGGCCGGTGTGAAGAATCCCCTGATGCTTCTGGACGAGATCGACAAGGTAAGCAGTGATTATAAAGGAGATACCTCTTCAGCTCTGCTGGAGGTACTGGATTCGGAACAGAATGTCAGATTCCGGGATCACTATGTGGAAATCCCGCTGGATCTGTCAGAAGTCATGTTTATTGCCACGGCAAATGATGTGCAGACGATTCCGAAACCTCTTCTTGACCGTATGGAGCTGATCGAGATTTCCAGTTATACGGAAAATGAGAAATTCCATATTGCGAAGGAACATCTGCTCCAGAAACAGATCCGTCGTCATGGACTGGATGTTTATGATTTTACGATCACAAACGGTGCTTTGAAGAAGATCATCGCTTCCTATACCAGAGAGGCGGGCGTGCGGAACCTGGAGAGAAAGATCGGGGAAATCTGCAGGAAGGCAGCCAGGGAGATCCTGGAAGACGGGAAGAAATCCCTGAAGGTGTCTGAGAGCGGTGTGGAGAAGTATCTGGGACCGGAGCGTTACAGTGTGAACCGCGTCAATAAAGAAGATGAGATCGGTATCGTCCGCGGTCTGGCATGGACCAGTGTGGGCGGTGATACACTTGAGATCGAGGTAAATGTCATGCCGGGCAAGGGGGAGATCCAGCTGACCGGTCAGCTCGGTGATGTGATGAAGGAATCAGCAAAGACAGGAATCAGCTATATCCGTTCGGTCAGCCGGGAATACGGGATCGAAGAAGACTTCTTTCAGAAGCATGACATCCATATTCATATCCCGGAGGGCGCAGTTCCGAAGGATGGCCCGTCAGCGGGAATCACGATGGCGACTGCGATCCTGTCAGCTGTTACCATGCGCAAGGTGCGGGCGGATGTAGCCATGACAGGGGAGATCACCCTGCGAGGGCGTGTGCTGCCTGTCGGCGGATTAAAGGAGAAGCTGCTGGCTGCAAAGAATGCAGGAATTAAGAGAGTACTGATACCAAAGAAAAATAAGGTGGATGTGGAAGAAATCTCAAAAGAGATTAAGAAGGGTATGGAGCTTGTTTTTGTGGAAAGCATGGGAGAGGTACTTCCTGTGGCACTTGTGAAGTAGACGATAAAGACGAAAGTCTGTGCTATCGGGAAAGCAGGGGATTGAGATGATAATAAAGAATGTATCTTTGGAGACAGTCTGTGGGATTACCAGTGTTTTGCCGGAGAATGATAAGGCGGAGATCGCATTTGCAGGAAAGTCGAATGTGGGAAAGTCTTCTCTGATCAATGCACTGATGAACCGGAAGGCGCTGGCGAGAACCAGTGCCCAGCCGGGTAAAACACAGACGATAAATTTTTATAATGTAAATGATCAGGTTTACCTGGTAGATCTGCCGGGGTACGGTTATGCGAAGGTTTCACAGGCGGAGAAGGAAAAGTGGGGTAAGCTGATCGAAAGATATCTTCACGGATCCAGGCAGCTGAAGGCTGTATTTCTGCTGATCGATATCCGGCATGAGCCATCGCAGAATGATAAGACGATGTATGACTGGATCCTGCATAACGGGTATGAGCCGATTATCATTGCCACAAAGCTGGACAAGCTGAAGCGCAGTCAGATGGCGAAGCATGTGAAGATGGTAAAGACAGGCCTTGCGGTACGTCCGGGTACTATTGTGATCCCGTTTTCAGCGGAGACGAAGCAGGGAAGAGATGAGATCTGGGAAGTGATCGAGTCCTGTATGGGTGTGCAGCAGGAAGCATAGCGGTACAGAAGAAGTAAAAGCTGTTTTGATGTTACTCTTATTAAATGATGCCAGGGTCAAAAAATCCGAAGGCATCATGGGGTCAAATGTTTTTGACCCCAACTCATAAAATCTGCATGACTCTGAACAGTTACACAGGTGGTGTTGTGAGTGAAAAGGTAACATTTTTACAGCTTTTATATAGAACAATACTGACCGACCGGTCGGACGAAAACACATAAGAAGAAAGGAGACAGAATACGATGATTTCAAAGTTCAGTGTAAAAAGACCCTATACGGTCGTGGTAGGCATGATCCTGGTGCTGGTACTCGGAATCGTGTCGTTTACAAAGATGAAGACAGATCTTCTGCCGGATATGACACTGCCCTATGCGGTTGTATACACAACATATGCAGGAGCAAGTCCGGAGGAAGTAGAGACTGTTGTCACCAGACCGGTAGAGCAGGCGATGGCAACCATCAGTAATATTGAAAATGTGACGTCCGTTTCCAGCGAGAATGTGTCTGTGGTCATCCTTGAGTTCGCCCAGACTGCGAATATGGATGCGGTAACAATTGAGATGAGGGAAAGTCTGGATCAGATCGAGGGTTACTGGGAGGACAGTGTGGGAAGCCCTGTGATCATGAAGATGAATCCGGATATGATGCCTGTGATGGTTGCCGCAGCCGAGGCTGGCGACATGGACAGTGCGCAGCTGACGGACTATATCAATGAAAAGGTACTGCCGGAGCTTGAGAGCATTGAAGGAGTGGCATCCGTTTCCGCTTCGGGACTGGTGGATGAGGAAGTCCAGGTGATTCTGAGACAGGATAAGATCGATGCAGTAAATAAAAAGGTGTCAGACGCCCTGGACGGGAAGTTTGCCGAGGCAGAGAGTGAGATGAAGGATGCCGAGGATGAACTTGCAGAGGGAAAGGCACAGCTGGAGGAAGGAGAAAGGCAGCTGGCACAGCAGACCGCCAGCGCCGAGAGTCAGATTTCCAGCGGGCAGAGCCAGCTGATCACCAGTGAGGCACAGCTGAATCAGCAGATCGCCGAGGCGGACCGTAAGCTTGCTGAACTGGAGAAGTCGGAGAAGGAGATTGCACAGAAGGAAAAGGAACTGACAGAGGGTGAGAAGAAGTTGGATGCCCTTCCGGGGCAGCTGAAAAAAGCCCAGGAGGGACTGGCATCCCTGGAAAACGGAATCACAGGGCTGGAGAGTGCAGCCGTTGGGCTGGAAAGTGCGAAATCTGCGTTTGATGCGAAAGCGGAACTGGAGAAGCAGATCGCAGATGCACAGAAGAATCCGGATACACCAGAGGAGATAGTGAATGGACTGAAACAGCAGCAGGCAGCTTTGCAGCAGCAGCTGGATACGGTGCTGAAGCCATTGCAGGCAGCCGGTGTGGATACATCGGGAAGCTATGCGGATATTCAGCAGAAGATCAACAGCCGGAAGGCAGAGCTGATCGCTCAGAAGACACAGCTGGAATCGCAGGTGTCGCAGCTGCAGGCAGCGGTGGAGGATATTCCTGCGCAGAGGAAATCGATCGCAGCCGGGAAAAAACAGATCGCAGCCGGAAAGAAACAGATCAAGGAGGGAAAGAGCCAGATCCAGGAGGCGAAAAAGCAGCTCACGGCTGCAAAGAATCAGATTTCATCCGGAAAGGCCTCTCTTTCAGCAGCACTTTCGGAACTGAATCAGAAGAAAATCAGTTCGACCATTGAGATCGCAGCCGGAAAAGCACAGATCGGCGCCGGTGAGAGTCAGCTCGATGAGGCAAAGAAAGAGCTGGAAAGCCAGAAGGATACCGCGTATGATCAGGCGGATGTGGAAGGAATCTTTACGGCGGATATGGTGAAAGGGATCCTGGCAGCCCAGAATTTTACCATGCCTGCAGGATATGTAACAGAAGAGGGAATTGATTACCTTGTGAGGGTAGGAGATAAGCTGGATGATGTTGAAATGCTCGAAGATCTGATGCTGCTGGATATGCATATCGATGGACTGGATCCGGTGTGCCTTTCTGATGTGGCTGATGTGGTCGTGACGGACAACAGTGATGAGATCTATGCAAAGATCAACGGCCATGCGGGAGTACTGTTTTCCATGCAGAAGCAGTCAGGGTATTCCACTGGTGAAGTTTCTGATAAGATTCAGGAGAAGTTTCTACGGATTGAGGAAGAGACAGAGAATGTACATTTTATTACACTTATGGATCAGGGCATCTATATTGATATGGTGGTAGATTCCGTTCTCCAGAATATGATTTCAGGAGCGGTTCTTGCAATACTGATCCTTCTGTTGTTCTTAAAGAGTGTACGTCCCACGATTGTGATTGCATTTTCGATTCCGATCAGTATTCTTGCAGCAATCGTGCTGATGTATTTTACGGGAATCAACATCAATATCATTTCCCTGTCCGGGCTGGCTCTGGGAATCGGTATGCTGGTGGACAACTCGATCGTCGTCATAGAAAATATTTACCGGCTCCGGAATGAGGGGATGCCGGTAAGGAAAGCGGCTGTGGAGGGTGCACGCCAGGTGGCGGGAGCGATCGCTGCCTCAACGCTTACGACAGTGTGTGTATTTCTTCCAATCGTGTTTACAGAGGGAGTGACGAGACAGCTGTTTGTGGATATGGGTCTGACGATTGCCTTTTCACTGCTCGCCAGCCTTGCCGTGGCGCTGACAGTCGTTCCTATGATGGGAGCAGGGCTGTTAAGGAGAACGCAGGAAAAGAAGAGCCGTATCTTTGACAGAGTGCAGAATCTGTATGCCGGAATATTGGGCATAGCGCTGAAGCATCGGGGGCTGGTTCTTGCAGGTGCGGTGCTGGTGCTGGCTGTGAGTGCCGTTTTGTCTGTTTCGAGAGGCACGGAATTTATGCCGCAGATGGAGAGTACACAGATGTCGATCACGATGACCATGCCGGATGAGGCGGCGACATCTGAGGATACAGCGGAGATGTGTGATGAAGTGACTGCAAGGCTGCTGGAGATCCCGGATGTGCAGGAGGCAGGTGCCATGGCTGAGGGAGCGGGGATCATGAGTGCACTGGGAAGCAGTGATAAAAAACAGATCTCCATCTATCTGATCCTGAAAGAGGACAAAGAGCTGGGAAATCAGGAACTGGCAGAGGAAATCGAGAAGAAGACTGCAGATCTTGCATGTGATCTGAATATCCAGACCTCCAGCATGGATCTTTCTGCACTGGGCGGAAGCGGAATTTCTATTAAGATCAAGGGGCGTGACCTGGACAGGCTCAAAGAGCTGGCTGTTCAGACAGCGGATGTGATCCGCCAGGTAGAGGGTACCGAGGAAGTGTCAGACGGAATCGAGGAGAAGACACTGGAGATGCGCATCGTGGTGGATAAAGACAAGGCGATGGAACATCAGCTTACCACAGCACAGGTTTATCAGTTCCTGCAGGGAAAGCTGGCTGACGCAAAGAGTGCAACGACACTTTCCACAGACAGCAAGGATTATCCTGTCATGGTGATCAGCGAAAGTGATACTAAGCTTACAAGAGATGAGATCCGGAAACTGACGATCGAAGGGAAGGATGCGGATGGAAATACCGAGGATGTGCCCATCAGGGATATTGTAACATTCGAGGATTCTGAAGGATTTACCTCCATAAATCGTGAGGCACAGACACGGTATGTGACAGTAAGTGCAGGTGTGGATGCAGATCACAATATCGGGCTTGTATCAAACGAGGTGGAGAAGAAATTAAAGGAGATCGAGCTTCCGAAGGGCTACAGCTTCGAGATGTCAGGTGAAAATAAAACCATCAATGAATCCATGACAGAGCTCCTGAAAATGCTGGGGCTGGCGGTCGTTCTGATTTACCTGATCATGGTTGCACAGTTCCAGTCTCTGCTGTCACCCTTTATTATCATGTTTACGATCCCTCTGGCATTTACAGGAGGATTTCTGGGACTGTGGATCACGGGCAGCCCGATCAGTGTGATCGCCATGATCGGATTTGTTATGCTCTCCGGTATTATCGTAAACAATGGAATCGTGCTGGTGGATTATATCAATCAGCTCAGGCGCGGTGGAATGGAAAAGAGAGAGGCGATCATTGCATCCGGGAAGACAAGGCTGCGCCCGATCCTGATGACTGCACTGACGACCATCCTGGGACTGAGTACCATGGCTCTGGGTCTGGGAATGGGTGCAGATATGATCCAGCCGATGGCAATCGTAACCGTAGGGGGGCTGATCTATGGAACACTGCTTACGCTTCTGGTAGTTCCATGTATCTATGATCTGCTGAACCGGAAGAAGGATATGACCGAGGAGGAAATTTAAAATGATATCGATCCATGACGAGCTTCAGCTGTCGTCTCCGAAGGTGGTGGCTATGTATGAAGCTGTAAATGAACTGATGGAAGAGGGGCGTGATATTTACAGCCTGAAGATTTCGGATATTACATCGAAGGCGGGAATCGGAAAGGGTACAGCCTACGAATACTTTGCTACGAAGGAGGAGCTGCTGGGAAAGGCAATTTTCTATCAGCTCCACCGGGGGCTTCATCATATGACGGAGGAGGCCCTGAAAAAGGAGAGCTTTCGCGAGCAGATCTATGCAGTACTGAATGATGTAGGAGAGAATTATTCTGGAAGAAGACTGCTGCTGAAATATCTCTGTTACTATCTGCAGGGAATGTGTGGAAACAGGAAGTGTAAAGAGGGGGTATTTGTGGATATTCTGAAATTCGGGCGTATCAAAGAAACCCTTGAACATATGATCCGGCAGGCAAGAAAGGAAGGAATGGCAGAAGGAATGCCGGATTATCTGGCAGCAAACGTCCTGATGACACAGTTTATGGGATTTTGTATGTATCTGATGAGCAGAGACTGGGCAACCGACGTGGACATGGAGCAGATGAAGGAATTTATCTATCATAATATTGTAACTATGTTTGCCGGTTACGAACATTTGTGATATACTTATTTCATAAGATACCAGAATACCTTTTGTCCCGGCATCATGGGCGAGTCTTGGATTCCTTCACCGCTATGGATGATGGGATGAATTCTCATAAAACTTAACGGCAAAAGCTATTATGGAAATTATTATGCAGAATTTCGTGGGAAGTGATTCCAAAACGGATTTCTGCCTGTAACTGTAGGAAATATTTACAGTTACATATTTCGATTTACGAAGGAGGAGATATCAGATGGCCAGAAAACAGGGAACCAAAGCGACAACCAGAAAAAAAACACCGGCTGAGAAGATTGACAAAAAGACACTGACAGCAGCAGAGGCTGTTGCCGGTGCGGCAGAAGCAGTAAAAGAAGAAGTGAAAGCGGAAGAACCGAAGGTAAAGGCTGTAAAAGAAGAAGTGAAAGCTGAGGAGCCGAAGGCAGAAGCTGTAAAAGAAGAAGTGAAGGTGGAAGAGCCGAAGGCAGAGGAAGTAAAAGAAGAAGTGAAAGCCGAGGAGCCGAAGACAGAGGAAGTAAAAGAAGAAGTGAAAGCCGAGGAGCCGAAGGCAGAGGAAGTAAAAGAAGAAGTGAAAGCCGAGGAGTCAAAGGCAGAGGTAGTAAAAGAAGAAGTAAAAGCGGAAGAACCAGAGGCAGAAGCTGCAGAAGAGGAAGTGAAAGCGGAAGAGCCGCAGGTTACAGAAGAACCGAAACCGGAAATTCCCGTAACACCAAGAAAGAGTGTTGCCTTTATCGGCTCTGAATGTTACCCATTTGTAAAGACGGGCGGTCTGGGAGATGTTATGTATGCACTCCCGAAAGCTCTGGTAAAACAGAACTGTGATGTAAAGGTTATTATTCCACGCTACAAATGCATCCCGTGGGAGTATCAGCAGAAGATGGTTTACCGGGGATCCTTTAACATGAGCTTATGTGCGGATGGCAGATCCTATTACGTGGGAATCATGGAATATGTCTGGGATGGTGTTGTTTATGATTTCATTGATAATGAAGAATTCTTCGGAAATGGAAATCCATACACCAATCTGATTGATGATATTCCGAAATACTGCTACTTCGCGAAAGCAGCACTGGCTGCTCTGAACTACATGGACTGGATTCCGGATATCATTCATTGCCATGACTGGCAGGCGGCATTAGTTCCGGTATATTTGAGAACATTATTTGAAAATACCAGACTGACATCCGCAAAAACGATCCTGACGATACACAACCTGCGTTTCCAGGGAATTTATAATATCCCGACGATCCGTTACTGGTCAGGCCTGCCGGATTATGTGTTTAACAAGGATGCATTAAAAGTAGGTTACCGCGACGCAAACATGCTGAAAGGCGGACTGACGTATTCGAATGCGATCACGACGGTCAGCCATACCTATGCGGGAGAGATCCAGACAGCATATTATGGTGAAAAGCTGGATGCACATCTGAGATACCATTCCCGCAAATTAAGGGGAATCGTAAATGGTATCGATTATGATATCTGGAACACTGCTACAGATTCCAGATTATATGCCAATTATGATATTACCAATGTACTGGAAAAGAAAAAGGAAAATAAGCGCAACTTACAGGAGGAACTGGGCCTGGTTCAGGATGACCATAAGTTTGTAATCGGACTGATCTCCAGACTCACCAATCAAAAGGGACTGGATCTGGTGAATGCGATTCTTCCGCAGGTTATGGATGGGCACACGCAGGTCGTTGTGCTTGGTACCGGAGATGATATTTATGAGAACTCCTTCCGGTATTACGAAAATGCATATAAGGGAAATGTCTGCTCGAATATCATGTATGATGAAACCCGGGCTCACAAAATCTATGCGGGCGCAGATGCACTGTTAGTTCCTTCGCAGTTTGAGCCCTGCGGACTGACGCAGCTGATCGCTATGCATTACGGTACCGTGCCGATCGTACGTGAAACCGGCGGATTAAAAGACACAGTAGAACCTTATAACATGTATTATAATGCAGGAAACGGTTTCACCTTTGACCGTTATGAGGCCGGTCTGTTATTGGATGCGATCAACAGAGCGAAGACATTGTATTTCACAAACCGCTGGTGCTGGGATGAAATGGTTCAGAGAGATATGAATAAGAATCTTTCCTGGGATAATTCCGCAAAACAGTATAAGGATCTGTATCTGGAACTGGCAAGGTAAAAACGAGCGGATTGCGAATGTTTACGTTGATTTTGAGAGTGCGTAGCACAGAAAAATCGACGTCAGGCTCATTTGTCGGGCAACTCATAAATATTTCATTGCAGGAAGCAGATAGTAGATAGTAGATACGCAAAAACACAGGGGCTTTACCCCTGTGTTTTTGTGTGGTAAGAGAACGTCCGCTCCTACGGGACTATATCATCCTATGGACCTATGTCAGTCTACAAAAAGTAAAATATACTTGACAAATTGTAAAAAAGATCCTATGCTGTATGTATAGAAAACAAGGACGGGTGGTGGCCGATGAAAAATCTGAAATTAAAAGCCGCCAGGGCGCTGGCGGACATGTCGCAGAAGGATCTGGCGGATGCGGTGCATGTGTCGAGGCAGACCATCAATGCGATCGAAAAAGGAGATTACAATCCGACGATAAAGCTGTGCAGGGCGATTTGCCGAGTGCTGCACAAGAGTCTGGATGAACTGTTCTGGGAGGAGGACGAAGAGGATGTTCAGGAAAAAGAAAAGCAATAATCTTCAGGCTGCACTCTGGTTTTCTGATTCCTATGAGCATTATGGAATCGGACAGTTGATCGTGGTGATCGTACTTCCGGCTGTACTCACTTTTACAGCGACGCTGATACTGCTGAGTCTGTGTATGGTGCTGTACAGAAAAAGAGTACAGAAAATGGATATGCAGGAGGATCAGGAGAATGATTGAAGCAAAAGGTTTATGCAAACAGTTTGAACGCAGTGTGCGTCAGGGAAGAAAAACGAAGAAAGAATCCTTTCTGGCCGTAGACCATTTTTCACTGGAGGCCCGTGAAGGGGAGATTATCGGGATACTGGGTCCCAACGGGGCAGGGAAAACGACACTTCTTCGGATGCTGGGCATGTTGATGACACCCACGGAAGGGACGATCTGTCTGACAGATGTGCAGGGAAAAGAGATTACAGATGCGACAGAGAAAAAAGCGGCGATTGGATATCTGTCCGGAAATACGAAGTTGTATCCCCGGTTTTCCATCCGGGAGTATCTGCGATTCCTGGGAGAACTGTATGGACTGGATAAAGGAACGATCCAGGAGCGAACGGAAGAGATTTTCCGGGTACTGGATATGGAAAGCTTTGGCGATAACAGGATCGAAAAGCTGTCCACCGGACAGACTCAGAGAGCGTCGATAGCCAGATGTCTGATGGCGGATCCGGGGCTGTATATCCTGGATGAGCCGACACTGGGGCTGGATATCCTCAGCGCAGATGCCATCATCCGTTTTATGAAGGAGCAGAAGGAGAGAGGAAAGACGGTACTCTATTCCACGCATTATCTGGAGGAGGCACAGATTCTCTGTGACCGGATCTACATGATCCGTGACGGAAAGCCGGAGGCGCATGGTACGCCGCAGGAGCTCATGGAGCAGACAGGGACGGACAGCCTGAGGGGGGCTTTTCATGCTATCTATGATCCGTATGGGATGCAGAAGGCTTAAAACAGTTAAATTTATCTTATAAAAAGTTATAAAATAGTGTAGACTTTTA
>UQCM01000056.1 GCA_900539525.1 uncultured Blautia sp. | reverse complement strand
ACATGAGCAAAAGGAAAGCCTCGCAGAGGCGATTTTGCGAATGGACTCTGAACAGATACTTGCATTTTTTTGCGGGTTATTGTTATAATAGCAGATAGAAGAACAGAATATTTGTTCGATTTCGAAGAAGAATGAATGGAGCGGGTTGCGAATGGCTTCATCGATTTTGGGAGTGCAAAGCACAGAAAAATCGACGCCGGGCTCATTTGTCGGGCAACTCATTTTGTAAAGGATTAAGAGAGGATTAAAAGTATGGCAAACAATACCACATACGATGCCAGCAGTATTTCTGTGCTGGAAGGACTGGAGGCTGTGAGAAAAAGGCCCGGTATGTATATAGGAAGCGTATCACGGAAGGGACTGAATCATCTGATCTATGAGATCGTAGACAATGCGGTGGATGAGCATCTGGCAGGATTTTGTGACAGAATTGAGGTAACGCTGGAAAAGGATGGATCTGCCACCGTCAATGACAATGGCCGTGGAATTCCCGTAGGTATGCATGAAAAAGGCATGTCAGCAGAGCGTCTCGTTTTTACCACTCTGCATGCAGGTGGAAAGTTTGACAATACAGTCTATAAGACAAGCGGTGGCCTGCATGGAGTCGGTTCCTCTGTCGTTAATGCATTATCCACTTATCTCGATATAAAAGTAAGCCGCGAGGGTGCAATCCATCATGACCGCTATGAAAGAGGAGTTCCGGTGATCGAGCTGGAAAACGGGCTGCTGCCTGTGATCGGCAGGACAAAGAAGACCGGAACTTGGATTAATTTTCTGCCGGATCCGGAGATTTTTGAGAAAACAAGGTTTGCAGCTGCGGAGGTGAAGAGCAGGCTTCATGAGACGGCATATCTGAACCCTGAGCTGACGATCGTATTTGAAGACAAAAGGGAAGAGGAGCCGGAAATTATTGAATTTCATGAGCCGGATGGAATCATAGGTTTTGTAAAGGATCTGAACAGGAAAAAGGAAGCGGTTCACGAGCCGGTATATTTTAAAGGAGAATCTGACGGAATCACGGTAGAATGTGCCTTTCAGTATATCAACGAATTTCATGAAAATGTCCTGGGATTTTGCAATAACATTTTCAATGCGGAGGGTGGAACACATCTGACCGGATTTAAGACGACCTTCACGACGGTGATGAATACCTATGCAAGAGAGCTGGGGATCCTTAAGGAGAAGGATGCCAATTTTACAGGAGCAGATATCAGGAATGGACTGACTGCTGTCATATCTATTAAGCATCCGGCTCCGCGGTTTGAGGGACAGACGAAGACGAAGCTGGACAACCAGGATGCTTCGAAGGCTACCGGAAAAGTGACGGGAGAAGAGGTTGTCCGGTATTTTGACCGAAATCTGGATACACTGAAAAATGTACTCGCCTGTGCCGAGAAGGCGGCGAAGATCCGGAAAACGGAAGAGAAAGCAAAGACCAATATGCTGTCAAAGCCAAAGTATTCCTTTGATTCTAACGGGAAGCTGGCGAATTGTGAGAGCAAAGATCCCTCGCGATGTGAGATTTTTATCGTGGAAGGTGATTCTGCAGGCGGTTCAGCCAAAACAGCCCGGAACAGGAATTTCCAGGCAATCCTTCCGATACGCGGAAAGATCCTGAATGTGGAGAAAGCAAGCATTGACAAGGTACTGGCAAATGCAGAGATCAAGACGATGATCAATGCCTTTGGATGCGGATTCTCGGAAGGTTATGGAAATGATTTTGATATTTCGAAGCTGCGTTATGACAAGATCGTGATCATGGCGGATGCCGATGTGGATGGTGCCCATATCTGTACACTTCTTCTGACGCTGTTTTACCGCTTTATGCCGGATCTGATCTATGAAGGACATGTCTATATTGCCATGCCGCCGCTGTATAAGGCGATGCCGTCAAAGGGTGAGGAGGAATATCTTTATGATGATAAAGCCCTGGAACGTTATCGAAAGACGCATAAAGGGCCGTTCACTCTGCAGCGCTACAAGGGTCTCGGTGAAATGGATGCCGCACAGCTCTGGGAGACAACGCTGAACCCGGAAACACGGCGGATGAAACGGGTAGAGATCGAAGATGCGAGGATGGCATCCGATGTAACGGAGATGCTGATGGGAACGGAGGTGCCTCCGCGAAAGGCGTTCATCTATGAGCATGCGAAGGATGCGCAGCTCGATATATAAATACACGGTAAGGAGCTGGTAGAGACTATGGAACATTTAGAGCAAAATATTATTCGCACGGAGTATTCCGATGTGATGCAGAAATCCTATATTGATTATGCCATGAGTGTCATAATCTCGCGTGCACTGCCCGATGTCAGAGATGGTTTGAAGCCGGTACAGCGCCGCACATTGTATGATATGTATGAGCTGGGGATCCGTTACGACAGGCCTTATCGAAAGTGTGCCCGTATCGTGGGTGATACCATGGGTAAATATCATCCTCACGGGGACAGTTCTATCTATGAGGCGCTTGTTGTCATGGCTCAGGAGTTTAAGAAAGGCCTTCCGCTGGTAGACGGACATGGAAATTTCGGATCAATTGAAGGAGACGGGGCTGCGGCTATGCGTTATACGGAGGCGAGGCTTCAGAGGATCACACAGGAGACGTTCCTTGGCGATCTGGATAAAAATGTGGTAGACTTCCTTCCGAATTTTGACGAGACGGAAAAGGAACCGGAGGTACTGCCGGTAAGGATTCCGAATTTTCTTGTGAATGGTTCCGAGGGCATTGCCGTAGGTATGGTAACCAGTACACCGCCACACAACCTGGGCGAAGTGATCGATGCTGTGATCGCTATGATAAAAAACAATAAGATTTCAGATGAAGAGCTGCTGCAGTACATCCAGGGACCTGATTTTCCGACAGGTGGAATTGTTGTAAATAAGGATGAGCTGCTGCAGATCTATCAGACAGGCTGTGGCAGGATCAGGCTCAGAGGCCGCGTAGAGATTGAACAGACCAAAGGCGGAAAGGAACGCATTGTTATTACGGAGATTCCGTATACGATGCTCGGTGCCAATATCGGAAAGTTCTTAAATGATGTAGCGGCACTGATCGAGACAAAGAAGACGACGGATATCGTAGATATTTCCAACCAGTCTTCAAAAGAGGGTATTCGCATCGTACTGGAACTGAAGAAAAATGCAGACGCACAGAATATTATTAACCTGCTTTACAAAAAGACGAGACTTGAAGATACCTTCAGTGTCAATATGCTGGCTGTCTGTGACGGAAGGCCGGAGATCATGAGCCTTCGCAGCGTTCTGGAACATCATATCGATTTTCAGTTTGAACTGGCTACAAGAAAGTACCGCACACTGCTGGATAAAGAGCTTTCCAGAAAGGAAATTCAGGAAGGTCTGATTAAGGCATGTGATGTGATCGACCTGATCATTGAAATCCTGCGGGGAAGTAAAAGCCAGAAGCAGGTAAAAGCCTGCCTGGTAAACGGTGAGACAGAAGGAATCCGTTTTAAATCGGAAGCATCCAGAAAAGCAGCTGAAGGTCTGCATTTTACGGAGGCACAGGCCACAGCGATTCTTGAAATGCGTCTGTATAAGCTGATCGGCCTGGAAATTGAAGCTCTGATGAAGGAGCATGAAACAACACTGGCAAATATCACACGATATGAGGATATCCTGAATCATTACCGCTCCATGGCAAAAGTAATCATAAAAGAGCTGGAAACAGTGAAGAAGCAGTATGCCGTGCCACGCAAAACATCCATAGAAAATGCTAAAGAAGCTGTTTATGAGGAAAAGAAGCCTGTGGAAACGGAGGTTGTGTTCCTGATGGACCGCTTCGGCTATGCCAGGACAGTGGATGTTTCTGTTTATGAAAGAAACAGGGAAGCGGCAGATTCTGAGAATAAATATGTCATTACCTGTATGAATACGGACAAGATCTGTATCTTTACAGATAACGGGAAGCTTCATACCGTCAGATTGCAGGAGGTTCCCTATGGGAAATTCCGGGATAAGGGAACACCTGTTGACAATCTCTGTAATTACAACAGTTCACAGGAACAGATCGTTTTTGCAGAGTGTCTTCAGAAGGTAAAGAATTCCATGCTGCTGTTTGCCACCGCTCAGGGAATGCTTAAGCAGGTAGAAGGCAGTGAGTTTGACGTATCCAAACGCACGATAGCAGCCACGAAGCTGCAGGAAGAGGACGAGATTATTTCCATACACCCCATGGAAAATACAGAACACCTTGTTTTACAGACAAAACAGGGATTTTTCTTAAGATTCCATGCAGAAGAAGTTCCGCAGAAAAAGAAAGCGGCCGTGGGTGTCCGTGGGATCCGTCTGGGAGAAAGCGACCGGCTGGAGTCTGTTTTCTATCTGGACGCATCCTCCGACCAGGCCGTCATCTATAAAGAGAAGGAGATTCATCTGAACCGTCTGAAAATTGCAAAAAGAGATGGAAAAGGAACAAAAGCAAAAATACCAAAGAGTGAATAAAATTAAAAAGTAACCATATGGAAATATTTACAAGTAAAAATTGGAAGACATAGCTTGACACTTACGCTGTTTTCAATGTATCGTAATATAAGAAATGCATAACTGTTCATCCGAAGGCAGATAAGATTACGCACCTCTTTATGTGGTGAGTAAAACAAATCTGCCTGAATGGCTGAACAATTTTTGTATTTTTAAATAGTACATGTGAATAGGAGTAAGAAAAAGAAATGAAAGACAAGATTTTTGGTGTACTTCAGCGCGTGGGAAGATCATTTATGCTTCCAATCGCCATTCTTCCGGCTGCGGGACTTCTGCTGGGATTTGGCGGTTCCTTCACAAATGAGACCATGCTGCAGACGTATGGACTGTGGGAGCTTATGGGGCCGGGAACGATCTTCTATGCCATTTTCCAGGTTATGAGCGAGGCGGGAAATATCGTTTTTTCAAACCTGCCGATCATATTTGCCATGGGCGTGGCGATCGGTATGGCGAAGAAGGAAAAAGAGGTGGCGGCACTGGCAGCTGCAATCGCTTTTTTCATCATGCATGCTTCGATTGGTGCTTTGATCACAATAAACGGCGGTGAAGAGAGTATGCTGAGTGGTGCCGTTACTTCCGTATGCGGAATCACTTCTCTTCAGATGGGCGTATTTGGAGGAATCATCGTAGGCCTGGGTGTGGCGGCACTTCATAACAGGTTTCATAAAATCGAGCTTCCGCAGGTACTGTCTTTCTTTGGAGGTACCCGGTTTGTGCCGATCATCAGTGCACTGGTTTATACAGGCGTGGGAATTTTGATGTTCTTTATCTGGCCGGTCATTCAGAGAGGCATTTATGCGGTCGGTGATGTGGTACTTAATTCCGGATATGCAGGGACATGGGTATATGGACTGATGGAGCGTATTCTGCTTCCGTTTGGACTTCATCATGTATTCTACCTTCCATTCTGGCAGACAGCTGTCGGAGGCACCCTTGAAGTTGCCGGTAAGACGATTGAAGGTGCACAGAATATTTTCTTTGCCCAGCTGGCTGACCCGACAGTGGAGCATTTTGCTGTTTCAGCCACCCGCTTTATGTCCGGAAAATTCCCGCTGATGATCTTCGGTCTTCCGGGAGCGGCACTTGCCATGTATAAGACAGCATTGCCGGAGAATAAGAAGACAGTTGCAGGACTTCTGCTCTCAGCGGCACTGACCTCCATGCTGACCGGTATCACAGAGCCTCTGGAATTTACCTTCCTGTTTGTGGCACCGCTTCTTTATGGAATCCACTGTGTTTTTGCAGGACTTGCTTATATGCTGATGCATGTTTTTAACGTAGGAGTGGGTATGACCTTCTCAGGCGGACTGATCGATATGTTCCTGTTCGGTATCCTTCAGGGAAATGCGAAGACGAACTGGGTATGGATCGTTATTGTAGGTGTTTTCTACTTTATTGTTTATTATCTGCTGTTCCGTGTCCTGATTACCAGATTAAATCTGATGACACCGGGACGTACTGCAGGAGAAGAGGTAAAATTATACCGCAGAAGTGATGTGGATGCGAAGAAAAATGGAGAAGCGTCTGCCGGAGCATCTGCTGCTGAAGATACATTGTCCGCAGGTATCTGCCAGGGGCTTGGAGGAAGAGAGAATATTTCCGATGTGGACTGCTGTGCGACAAGGCTTCGTTGTACCGTTCATGATGCGTCTCTTGTGGATGATGCACGGTTAAAGGAAACGGGTGCATCCGGCGTCATCCATAAAGGAAACGGTGTACAGATCATCTACGGTCCCAGAGTTACGGTTATTAAGTCAGACCTGGAAGATTACCTGTCTCATTAAACAGAATATACTTGAAATTATCTGTCAGACAGTGCTATACTTAAAGCATCATAAAAAGTGGCATCGGAAGATGCAAAGGCACGATTCGGATGCCGCAAAAGAAAAGGAGAAAAGATATGAAATCATTTAATTATGTCATCACAGATGAAGTAGGAATTCACGCAAGACCGGCAGGAATCCTGGTAAAAGAGGCTAAGAAATATGCTTCTACGATCATGATCGTTAAAAACGGAAAGAAAGCAGATGCTACCAGACTGATGGCTCTTATGGGACTGGGCGTAAAGTGTGGTGAAGAAGTAACCGTAGAGGTTACCGGTGATGATGAAGAAGCTGTTTGCGCAGAGATGGAGAAATTCTTCAAAGAAAATTTATAAGAAACATTGTAAATGTCTCGTTGACTTTTAGACAGAGAGTATATATAATGTTTTCGGCAGAACCGGTACGTCAGAGATTCTGGCGTACCGGTTTTTTCTGAGGAAACAATAGACGAATCTGTAGCCTGCTGTTCTGAACGGATACGGAAAAGTAGAAATATTGTAATTGTGAGAATTAAAAAACAGTTACAAAGTGAATGCGAAAGGAGTGCATGTATGGGCGGTATTTTTGGCGTTGCATCAAAGCAGAACTGTGTGATGGATTTATTTTTCGGAGTAGACTATCATTCCCATCTGGGGACGAGAAGAGGCGGTATGACTGTGCATGGCGCAGCCGGATTTAATAAGGCCATCCACAATATCGAAAATTCTCCGTTCCGCACAAAGTTTGAACGTGATGTGGACGAGATGGAAGGAAATCTTGGTATCGGATGTATTTCTGACAGTGAGCCGCAGCCGCTTGTGATTCAGTCACATCTGGGTAGCTTTGCGATCACAACGGTGGGAAGGCTGGATAATGAGGAGGAGCTGATCCGGATGGCCTTTCAGGACGGTCCGACGCAGTTCCTTGAAATGAGCGGTGGAAAGATCAATGCCACAGAGCTGGTGGCATCTCTGATCAACCGGAGAGACAGCATTATAGAAGGAATCCGCTATGTTCAGAAAATTGTAAAAGGCTCCCTGACTCTGATGGTCATGACGAAAGAAGGTATCTACGCTGCCAGAGACCGGATGGGTAGAACGCCACTTGTGATCGGACGGAAAAAGGATGCTTTTTGTGCCTCCTTTGAAAGCTTTGCCTATATTAATCTGGGATATACAGATTATAAGGAATTGGGACCCGGGGAAATCGTATATATGACACCTGAAGGTGTAGAGACCGTCAGCCCTCCGGGAAAGGAGATGAAGATATGTTCCTTCCTCTGGGTCTACTATGGTTATCCGACTTCTGCCTACGAAGGTGTCAACGTGGAAGAAATGCGCTATCAATGCGGAAAAATGCTGGCAAAGCGTGATGATGTACAGGCGGACTATGCAGCAGGTGTGCCCGATTCCGGAATCGCTCATGCCATCGGTTATGCCAATGAGTCCGGCATTCCTTTTGCAAGACCTTTTATCAAATACACACCGACCTGGCCGCGTTCCTTCATGCCCACGAAGCAGAGTCAGAGAAACCTGATCGCCAGAATGAAGCTGATTCCGGTAGATTCTCTGATACGGGGGAAGAGAATGGTACTGATTGATGATTCGATCGTAAGGGGTACGCAGCTTCGTGAAACAACGGAGTTTCTGTATCAGAGCGGTGCAAAGGAAGTACATATTCGTCCGGCATGTCCACCGCTTCTGTTCGGATGCAAATATCTGAATTTTTCACGATCGAAATCGGAACTGGATCTGATCACCAGAAGGATCATCAGAGACCGTGAAGGGGACAGAGAGGCCGAGATGCTTAAAGACTATGCAGATCCTGACAGCCAGAATTACAAAGAGATGGTGGATGAGATCCGCAAACAGCTGAATTTTACCAGTCTCAGATTCCACAGACTGGATGATATGGAGGAATCCATAGGAATCTCCCCATGCAAGCTCTGTACCTACTGCTGGAGCGGCAGAGAATGATGATGACTGTTGGCAATGGGTCGAAACGTTACCACAGATGATAGAGAAAGGCTGAAAAATGACGAATGAATGGAAGGTATACGAACATCGTGTACAGTATTATGAGACGGATCAGATGGGAATCGTGCACCACTCGAACTATATCCGCTGGTTTGAAGAGGCAAGAACAGATATGCTCCGCCAGGCGGGATACGGTTATGGGAAGCTTGAGAGTCTGGGAATCATCAGTCCCGTGCTTCAGGTGTCAGCAGATTATCAGTCGATGACCCATTTCGAGGATTTGGTTGTGATCCGCGTAAAGCTTCTTCAGTTTAATGGAATTATTCTCAGGCTTTCTTATCAGGTGGAGGACAGTGTTACGAAAGAGGTGCGATGTACAGGAGAAAGTAAGCACTGCTTTCTGGATACAGAAGGGCGGCCGGTATCCCTGAAAAAGAAGAACCGGGAGATGTATGACATCTTTCTTCAGATGATGGAAGAGCAGGAACGTAGTAGTACTGATTCTTCAGATGATGGAAGAGCAGGAACGCAGTAGTTCTGATTCTTTAAATGTTATAGAGAGTGGAAAGGAAGACCTTGCGGGTTTATTAGCAAGGTCTTCCTTTCCACTTTCCTATTGTACAAAATGTGAATAGAAACGCTGCGGTTACTTCTGAACCAGTCGCTCCAGATCTTCATAAAATCCGGGATAGCTGATCTTTACACAGTCCGCACCGGAAATATCTGTTTCACCATCAGACATCAGAGCAGCAATTGCGAAGGACATGGCAATGCGGTGATCCAGCCGGCTGTCGATCGCTGCACCATGGAGAGGATGTCCGCCTTCAATGATCATACCATCATCCGTTGCGCGAATGTGTGCGCCCATAGCGGAAAGATTCTTTACCATGACATCGATCCGGTTAGATTCTTTTACTTTCAGTTCCTGTGCATCCCGGATGACCGTGGTTCCACTGGCAAAGCAGGCCAGAACAGCAATGATCGGAATCTCGTCAATCAGCGTCGGTATGATGCTTCCGCCAATTGTAACTCCATGAAGATCTCCATATTTTACAAGAAGGTCAGCAGTAGGTTCTCCATTGTCATGATTTACATTCAGGAGTGTAATATTTCCTCCCATTTCATGGAATACACGAAGAATGCCGTCTCTTGTCGGATTGATGCCGACATTTCTGATCAGGATCTCGGAATCAGGGACGATCAGCCCTGCGGCAAGAAAGTAAGCGGCAGAAGAAATATCGCCCGGAACTTGTACCTTCTGACCGGTAAGATGCGGTTCAGGAGTGATCGTTGCCGTACACCCATCTGTATGGACATCCGCTCCAAAGTAGTGCAGCATGATTTCCGAATGATTTCTTGAAAGAAAAGGCTCTGTCACGCTTGTAGGTGCATCTGCATAGAGACCGGCAAGCAGGATGGAGGATTTCACCTGGGCGGATGCAACAGGTGAATGATAATGGATTCCTTTCAGGGATCTGCCCAGGATGCGAAGCGGTGCACATCCGTTTCCTCGTATACTGGCAATCGATGCTCCCATCTGTGTCAGTGGATCGATGATCCGTTTCATAGGACGTGTCTGGATGGAGGCATCTCCGTTTAATATAGTTTCAAAAGGCTGCCCTGCAAGAATACCTGAAATCAGACGCGTTGTAGTTCCGCTGTTTCCGGTATCCAGTTCTGTGGCTGATTCTGCAAGACCGTGAAGACCTTTTCCATGGACGAGTACTCTGTTTGAAAATACATCAATCTGGATGCCCAGACGTCGGAAACAGTCGATGGTGGAAAGGCAGTCAGCCCCCTCCAGAAAGTTCGTTACCTCCGTTGTACCCTCTGCCAGTGCGCCCAGCATAATGGCCCGATGTGAGATTGATTTATCGCCGGGAACTGTCACATCCCCCTGCAGTTTTCTGATTCTGTGAAATTTCATAATCATATACCAGTGTGTGTATCCTTTCTGTATTCAGGTACGGCTTGGCGTACTTGCTGCTAGTATGACATAAAAGTGGAAGATTATCGCTCATAAATCGTATACCGGTACCTGCGCAGCAGCTCAACTGCCTTTTTGCGTGATGTTTCGTCATAAAATTCTACCTGAAGAACGGCTTCTTCAAATTCCCGGTTGTGGACGATTCCAATATTCTTGATGCTGATACCGTTCGTGGCTAGAATCGTGGCAAGCGCAGCAATTCCTCCTGCCTCATCTACCATGTCGCAATAGATCGAGTAAACCTTGCGAAGGGGACCGCTTGCGACATCGCTGATGGAATTCCGGTATTCTCTTGATGTTTCGAAAAGGTCATATATTTTATGATTTTCATGTTCAGCCAGTGCAATTTTAATAGAAATCAGACTGTTGATATAATCATCCAGAACTGAGATGATATTGTCACGGTTTGTTGCGCATATCTGTTCCCACATTTCCGGTGATGAGGAAGCGATTCTTGTGATATCCTTAAATCCTCCGGCAGCCACTGTTCTCATTGTACCGTTTTCATTATCGGAGTCTTTTACGAGATTTACAAGAGAGGATGCAATGAGATGCGGCAGATGACTGATGGCAGCCGTCACATAATCATGCTCCCGATAATCAAGAATCAGCGGAAGCGCCTTGATTGTCTTTACCAGATTTTCGTATCGGTCAACTTTATCCTGAGATACGCCATCGCCCGGTGTGAGCACATAATAGGCATTTTCCAGAAGATGCCTCTTGGAATTGACGATTCCTGTCTTTTCGGAACCGGCCATAGGATGTCCGCCAATAAAATTCTTCTGCATTCCCAGTCTGTTAACATGCATGTGAATATCTGTTTTTGTGCTTCCCACATCTGTCAGAATGCAGTCTTCCTTAAGAAGTGGTTTCAGGATTTCAAGATAAGATGCATTTGCCTCTACAGGAGCACATAGAAAAATATAATCACAGTCTCTGTAAGCGTCGTTTATTTCCGCGCAGGCTTCATCAATGATTCCCTCGGATAGCGCATAGTTTGCAGTTTCACAGCTCCGCGTATGTGCGATAATAAATACTTCAGGATAAAAGTGTTTAAGTGCTTTCGCTATCGAGCCGCCGATGAGCCCCAAACCGATGAAGCCAACTTTAAAATCATTCATTAAAAAAGTCCTTTCTATCAAATGCTCAAATAACGCGCCAACAGGCACGTAACCATTATGATTTTACTATTTTGCAATTCTGCTGTCAACACTATGTTGCACTACAGCGCGAAAAGGTGTTACTGTTCACGGAGCAAACAGTAATTCATTTGCAAAGATACTGTTAAAATTTTATTAATTAAGTAGAAGTATTCAAGAAAATATGGTATTATTAACTAAATTTGGGACAAAAGAAGGAGGTTTTTATGAAAAAGATGACTAAGAAGGCGTTATCTCTGGCTGTTGCGATGTGTATTGTCGGCAGTGGGGTATTACCCGGAACAGGTATGCAGGCGAGCAGGGCGGCTGAGTCAGAAATTGATAATCATTTGATCGGGTATTGGAGTTTTGACACATCGGAAATGACAAATCAGGCATCGAATGCAACAAAATCAGCAGAGCTCACAGGGACAGGTGTTTCTATCTTATCTAATGCAGGTGTGGCAGGGGGAGCGGTACATTTCACTAAAGCTGAAAACTCTTATATCAAGTTGAAGCAGTTTCTGGATGCAGCAAATGATGCCTTTACGATATCGGCATGGGTGAATCTGGATAATGATGTATTTTCCGGTTCCAATATTAATCTTTTTCAGCAGGGAGATCCGGGAAAAACGATCCTGTTTCTGAATACAGATAAAAAGTTTGGTACTTTTATGACAGGTACGAACTCGATGTTCGGAAATGAAACAGTTGAACTAAATCGTTGGAATCATATCGTATTTACAGAGAATGCGGGGAGCAAACAGGCGCAGGTGTATCTGAATGGAAAACTGGTAAGTACGAATACACTGACGGGAACTCTGACATCCGGCATAACAGATGTTCTCATCGGTTCACATAAAAACGGTGCTGCAGCAGGCGCAATAAAAGGAGATGTGGATGAGCTTCGCTATTATGATACAGTAATAAGCGCAGATACAGTTTCTGCACTGTATGAACAGCATGCGGCAGCACGTGAGATTGATGATCTGAGAGCACTTGTTGCAGAAGCCGAGATGCTTACAGGACAGGCAGAGGAGGCAATCAGAGAAGAGTTCCAGAGAAAGCTTAACGCTGCGAAAGCGTTGACGCAAGCTGAACAATTACCAGAACTGGCTGAATTGAGAAGAGTCATGGGAGAACTCAAAAGTGTGGCAGACGATGTCAGGGAAGGTGCAGTCATCGATATTGCAGTAGACACAAAGGATGAAAAACGTGAAATATCGGATGCAATGTTCGGAATCAACCACCGGTATCACAATAACGCATACAGCTCCTGGAATGCATCGGAAAAGAAAGTGGAAGACCAGTTTAATAACTATGTGAAAGAAGCTGACTTTGGCTCTGTCCGCTATCCTGGTGGAACAATTGCTAATTTGTATGACTGGAAAAAAGCCATCGGTCCGGAAAAAGGAAAAACGATTCATGGAAATCCCTTTGACTGTTCCCCGATTGATCCGAACTTCGGCGTGGATGAGGCGATGACCTGGATTTATGATGATCTGGGTTCAGAGGCCATCTGGGTATATGGAATGGCACAGGGAAGTGCCAGTGATGCAGCGGACTTATTTGAATACCTGAATGCTCCGAATGACGGATCGAATCCGAATGGCGGAACAGACTGGGCAGCTGTACGTGCAGAAAACGGTCATGAAAAACCTTATGGTGTAACGCGTTTCGAAATCGGTAACGAGATGGGGCTCTGGGGACAGAATTACTGGATGGACGGAAAAGCGGGTAGCAGAAGTTTTGGTGAAACTTATGTAAACGGCGGTGAAATGACTTTTGGAAGAAACACAAAGACTGTGCGGGAGGATGACTGGAGGGAATCTGCGGCAAACAGTGATGGTACTGCAGGTCAGGTCCGTTATGTAAAGTATGATCCGGTTAAAGAAGGCAGTGCGTCTGTTTATGTTGACGGTGTGCAGTGGACAATCGTAGAATCTCTGGAAAATCAGGGAACTGCCAATGTATGCACCTTTGACTATGCTACGGGAAAGATTACCTTCGGAGATGGTAAAAACGGTAACATTCCAACCAATGGAAAGGCGATCACAGCTGCATACACCAGTATCCAGGATGGATTTACAGAGTATTATCGGGCGTTGAAGGATATTGCTTCCCAGCTTAATATGGAGATAGAGGTATATTCCTGCATGGAGGATCAGAATGCGATCGAAGCACTGAAGAATGCCGGAAATCATTATGACGGTGCAGTGATCCATCCATACAGTGAGACAAGTGCAAGCGGCGGTGGTTATGTGAAGATCGAGGATAATGATCCTGAATTTTATGAAAAGCTGCTGGGAAGATCCCTGGAACATAATATGACACGTGTCCAGGCACTGAAAGACCGTATGGGAGAGGGCAAGGTTCCGGTTATCTCAGAATTCGGTATCTATAATCACAATACTCAGTTTGTCCGCTCTATCGGACATGCGATCTATATTGCTAATGAAATGATCGATTATATAAACATGGGAACACCATATCTGAACAAGCATTGTCTGGTTGATTATCCCTACGGTGTTGATAATCTTGGCTCGGGCTCGCAGTGTGTGATTCAGGCAATCAAAAACAGTGATGGGTCTGTCGATTTTGTATCTACTCCGTCAGCAAAAGCATTTTCCATCTTCAATCACATGACAGGTGACACGGAAGTCGGACAGACGGTTACAGGAAACACCACTTACTATACTTACCAGGGCAGTTATCAAGTGCCGACGTTAAAAGTACTGTCCACAAAAGACGCTGATGGAAATACTTATGTAACTGTTGTGAATAACAGAAAAAACAGCAATACCAATGTCAGTATCTCCGCAGATCACAGAGATCTGACGGGAAAGGAGATTGAAATATGGTATCTGACATCTGAGAATGCAGATGATGAGAATACAGCAGCAGAACCGGATAAAGTAGATGTTGTTAAGACTGGCGTGACCGGAGACGGTACTAGTCTGCAATATCGTCTGGCACCACACTCAATCACAGGATTTAAGATTCCTGCTGATCCTGTAAGCGTTCCGTCAGCTCACATCCGTGTAAGCGCCGAAGCAGGCGGTACGGTTTCCGGTGGCGGTGAAGTGGAAATCGGCAGCAGTGTTACTGTGAAAGCGGTTGCTGAAGAAGGATATCAGTTTGCGGGCTGGTATCAGGAAAATGTAAAGATCTCAGAGGAAGCAGAGTATCGCTTTACTGCAGAACATGATATGACACTGAATGCGAGATTCGTTAAGAAAGAGACATCATCGAAGGATGATCCCGCAAATCAGGAGAAACCCGGTACAATCATCCAGACTCCTGATCCTGATACAGGTAATCATACAACGGAGAAGCCGGATGTAACAAAAGTTGCGGCCCCCCAAGGACTGAAAGCAAAAAAAACCAGCAAGGGAATCAGGATCAGCTGGAAAAAAGTAAGGGGTGCGAAAGGATATATCATTTTCCGTTCCTATAAGAAAACAAAAGGATATAAGAAGGTTGCAACGATCAGGAATGGTGCAAAAACGGTTTATCTGGATAAGAAGGCAAGAAAAGGAAAGCTCAGTTATTATAAAATCCGGGCATATCAGGGAACGGTAAAAAGTGCATATTCCAAAACGGTTATGAAAAAAAGGTAACGGTTCAGAGTCTATTCGCAAAATTGCCTCTGCGAGGCTTTCCTTTTGCTCATGTATGGCGTGAATTCGGACTTTTGAACTAAACCAAAGATAGATGAAGAAATAATATTGTTACAGATTCAAAAGATGGCTGTTGGAAAGAAGTATTCTGCAGCCATCTTTTGAATAGCATGGAACAACTGTTTAATTTTGTTTATTTAAAATGAATAAAAAGCTTGAAATATTGTGACAATTTTAGTAGAATGTACACATAGACTTAAAGAGAGGATGGAGCGGTTTCATTCTCAAATAACTAGTATTGGAGGAAAACAGTATGAATGTTTACACAACCGACCGAATCAGAAACGTCGTAATCCTTGGACACGGTGGCTCTGGAAAGACCAGTCTGACCGAAGCGATGGCTTACCTTGGAGGAATCACAAGCAGACTGGGAAATGTAGCAGACGGAAATACGATCAGTGATTTTGATAAAGAGGAGATTAAGAGAAAATTTTCAATCAGTACATCCGTTGTTCCGATCATATGGGGTGATGTAAAAGTAAACATCCTTGATACACCGGGTTACTTTGATTTTGTAGGAGAAGCCGAGGAGGCAGCAGCGGCGGCAGATGCGGCGATCATCGTGGTTTCCGGAAAGAATGGCGTGGAGGTAGGTACGCAGAAGGCATGGGCACTGTGCGAAAAGTATAAGCTGCCAAGAATGTTCTTCATTACCAATATGGACGTGGATAATGCCAGCTTCCGTGAAGTTGTGGAAAAACTGACAGAATTATACGGAAAGAAGATCGCTCCGATCCATTTTCCGATTCGTGAGAACGAGAAATTTACAGGATATGTGAATGTGGTAAAGAAAGCCGGAAGAAAATGGCTGGATCGCGGTGAAAAACAGGAATGTGAAATTCCTGAATACTCCATGGAGTATCTTGAAAAATATAGAGAGACCTTATTAGAAGCGGTAGCAGAGACAAGTGAGGAGTTTATGGATCGTTACTTCTCTGGAGAAGAGTTCTCGGTTGCTGAAATTATGATGGCATTGACCGTAAACGTAAACGAGGGAGAGATCGTTCCGGTGGCTATGGGTTCTCCGGTACAGCTTCAGGGTGTTTCCAATCTGCTGGATGATATTGTTCAGTACTTCCCGAGTCCTGACAAACGCACCATCGCAGGTATCAATACAAAGACCAATGAAATCTTTGAAGCCGATTATAATTTTGCAAAAGCAAAATCTGCACAGATCTTCAAGACGATCGTGGATCCGTTTATCGGTAAATACTCTCTGATGAAGGTTTGTTCCGGTGTTATCAAAAATGATGACGTCATTTACAATATTGATAAAGATGCGGAACAGAAGCTGAATAAGCTTTATGTATTTGAAGGAAGTAAGCCAATCGAAGTTCCGGAGCTTCATGCAGGTGATATCGGAGCGATTGGAAAGCTGGATAAGGCCCGCACCGGTGATACTTTATCAACGAAAGCTACACCGATCCGCTATGGAAGGATCGAGGTATCTACTCCTTATACATACAAACGTTACAAAGCAAAGAACAAAGGTGATGAAGATAAGATTTCACAGGCTCTCTCAAAAATGATGCATGAAGATCTGACAATGAAAGCCGTTAATGACGCTGAGAACCGTCAGACTCTGCTTTATGGTATGGGCGATCAGCATCTGGATATCATTCAGAGTAAGCTGCTGACAAAATACAAAATTGAAATCGAACTGAGCAAGCCGAAGGTTGCTTTCCGCGAGACGATTCGCAAGAGTTCTGATGTAGAAGCAAAATATAAAAAGCAGTCCGGCGGACATGGACAGTATGGACATGTAAAGATGCGTTTTGCCCCGTTGGGTGATCTTGAGTCTGCTTATGAGTTTGACCAGGAAGTAGTAGGAGGAGCTGTTCCAAAGAATTACTTCCCTGCAGTTGAAAAGGGTATTCAGGAATCTGTTCTGAAAGGACCTCTGGCCGCTTATCCGGTTGTTGGCGTGAAAGCTACACTCTATGATGGTTCTTATCATCCGGTAGACTCTTCAGAGATGGCGTTTAAGACAGCAGCCATCCAGGCTTTCAAGAAAGGATTTATGGAAGCAAGCCCTGTATTACTGGAGCCGATTTCCTCTCTTAAGGTAACGGTACCGGATAAATTCACCGGAGATGTTATGGGTGATCTGAACAAGCGCCGTGGCCGTGTACTGGGTATGAATCCGGATCATAAAGGAAATCAGATTATTGAGGCCGATATTCCAACCATGGAATTGTATGGATACTCTACAACGCTTCGTTCCATGACAGGTGGAAGCGGTGATTTTGCTTATGAATTTGTACGTTATGAGCAGGCACCATCTGATATTCAGGAAAAAGAAGTTGCTGCAAGGGCCAGCAAGGTAAATGCAGGTGATGAATAATAACAAAGCTTAATAAAAGAAGCCGTTACTTTGAACCGACCCCAAAAAGTTAGACCATAAATCTAACGATTGGAGGTCGGTTTTCT
>UQCM01000055.1 GCA_900539525.1 uncultured Blautia sp. | reverse complement strand
AAAAGGAAAGCCTCGCAGAGGCGATTTTGCGAATGGACTCTGAATAGTTACGAAATATGTGTTAATGATGAGGAGGAAACGAAAGTGAGCAGAGTGTACAATTTTTCAGCGGGTCCGGCTGTTTTGCCGGAGGAGGTACTAAAGGAAGCAGCAGAGGAAATGATGGATTACAAGGGTTCCGGAATGTCCGTTATGGAAATGAGTCATCGATCTCAGGTTTTCGATTCTATCATTAAAGAAGCCGAACAGGATCTGAGAGATCTGATGAACATACCTGATAACTACAGGGTATTATTCCTTCAGGGCGGAGCATCCCAGCAGTTTGCCATGATTCCGATGAACCTGATGAAGAACAAAGTGGCTGACTATATTGTGACAGGACAGTGGGCAAAGAAGGCCTACCAGGAGGCGCAGAAATACGGAAAAGCGAATAAGATCGCATCTTCTGAGGATAAGACATTTTCTTACATACCGGATTGCTCGGATCTTCCGATCAGTGACGATGCGGACTATGTCTATATTTGCGAGAACAACACCATTTACGGGACAAAATTCAAGACCTTACCAAATACCAAAGGAAAAACGCTGGTGGCTGATATATCCTCATGTTTTCTGTCCGAACCGGTGGATGTAACAAAATACGGCATCATCTATGGTGGCGTCCAGAAGAACATCGGACCTGCCGGAATGGTGATCGTGATTATCCGTGAGGATCTGATAACGGAGGATGTGCTTCCCGGAACACCGACCATGCTTACATACAAGACACATGCGGACGCAGATTCTCTGTATAATACACCGAACTGCTACTGCATCTATATGTGCGGGAAAGTATTTAAATGGCTGAAGAAGATGGGCGGACTGCAGGCTATGAAGGAATACAATGAGAAAAAGGCAGCAATCCTCTATGATTTTCTGGATCAGAGTAAGCTGTTTAAAGGAACAGTTGTAAAGGAAGACCGTTCTCTTATGAATGTGCCTTTTGTTACAGGAGATAAAGAACTGGATGCCAGATTTGTGAAAGAAGCAAAAGAAGCCGGACTGGAAAACCTGAAAGGGCATCGTTCCGTAGGCGGTATGAGAGCCAGCATCTACAATGCCATGCCGATCGAGGGTGTGGAGAAGCTGGTAGAGTTCATGAGAAAATTTGAAGAGGAGAACTTGTAAGATGTTAAAATATACATGCTTAAATCCCATCGCGAAAGCAGGGCTGGATCTCTTTGGCGATGAATATGAAAAAGTAGATACCATCGAGGAGGCAGACGCCGTTCTGGTGCGCAGTGCAGCCATGCATGACATGGAGCTTCCAAAGAATCTGGAGGCAATTGCCAGAGCAGGTGCAGGTGTGAATAATATTCCACTGGAAAAATGTGCCGATCAGGGTATCGTCGTATTTAATACACCGGGGGCAAATGCGAATGGTGTAAAAGAGCTTGTGCTTGCCGGTATGCTGCTGGCTTCCCGTGATATTATCGGCGGTGTGAACTGGGTCCAGACAGAGCGTCAGAATGAGGATGTAGCAAAGCTTGCCGAAAAGCAGAAAAAGAAATTTGCAGGCCATGAGATCCAGGGCAAGAAGCTGGGGATCATCGGTCTTGGTGCGATCGGTGTTCTTGTAGCAAATGCTGCAGTAAATCTCGGTATGGAAGTTTACGGATATGATCCTTACATTTCCGTAGACGGAGCATGGAAGCTTTCTACAAGTATTAAGCACATTAATGATGTTAATGATATTTATAAAGAGTGTGATTTTATCACGATCCATGTTCCATTGCTGGACAGTACCAGAAAGATGATCAATAAAGAAACGATCGATAAAATGAAAGACAGCGTCGTGCTGCTGAATTTCGCAAGGGATCTTCTGGTAGATGAGGATGCAGTTGTAGAGGCATTAAAAGAGGGAAAAGTTAAGAAATATGTGACCGATTTTCCGAATCCAACGACGGCAGGTGAGAAAGACTGTATCGTGATTCCGCATCTGGGGGCTTCTACCGAGGAGTCAGAAGAAAACTGTGCAGTCATGGCTGTACAGGAACTGATGGATTATCTGAAGAATGGAAATATCAGAAATTCTGTAAATTATCCGAACTGTGACATGGGTGAATGTACCTGTACCTGCCGTGTGGCGATCAATCACCGTAATATCAAGAATATGATCAGCCAGTTCACGGCAGTGTTTGGCGAGGCAGATATGAACATTGCCAATATGGTCAATAAGAGCAAAGGCGACTATGCATATTCGCTCTTTGATTTCGAACAGCCGGTTACTTCAGATGTTCTGGACAGAATCAAAGGAGTGGAAGGCGTTCTTAAGGTTCGTGTGATAAAATAATAACAATCAGCCGCAAAATCCAGTTTTGCGGCTTTTTGCCGTGCAGAAAAGGAGAACGGTTATGGCAGATATTAAAGCATTTTCATGCATACGCCCGAGAAAAGGATTGGAGGAAAGGATTGCTGCACTTCCCTACGATGTTTACAGCAGGGAAGAGGCAAAGGAACAGATTAAGAAGGAACCGATGAGCTTCCTGCAGATCGACCGTGCAGAAACAGGGCTTGATGACAGCATCAGCACTTATGATCCACAGGTGTACATACGGGCACATGATTTACTCTGGGGAATGATAGAGAGAGGGGAACTGATTCAGGAGGATAAGCCCTGTCTTTATTTATATGAACAGACGATGGAAGGGCGTTCCCAGACAGGTCTGGTTGCATGTGCCTCTATTGATGACTATCTGAATCACCGGATAAAGAAGCATGAGAATACCAGAGCAGAGAAAGAAGCTGACAGGATTCAGCATGTAGACGTATGCAACGCTCAGACGGGTCCGATTTTTCTGGCATACAGAAGAAACGAAGAACTTCAAAAGGTATTTTATGAAGTAAAGAAAGAGGAACCATTGTTTGCGTTCGTCTCGGAGGAAGGTGTCGGACACCGGGGATGGAAGATTTCAGAAGATGACCGGATTGAGAGAATTATTCGTATTTTTCAGTCGATCGACAGCATCTACATAGCAGACGGACATCACAGAGCAGCCTCGGCGGTAGCTGTGGGGATGAAGCGTAGAAAAGAACATCCCGACTACACAGGAAAAGAGGAGTTCAACTATTTTCTGTCTGTACTGTTTCCGGGAGAAGAGCTCTATATCATGGATTATAACCGGGTAGTCCGTGATCTGAATGGATGTACAAAGGAAGCATTTCTTGAAAAAGTCAGTGAAAAATTCCTGATAGAAGAGAGAAAAGAGGCTTATCATCCCGAAAGAAAGGGAAGTATCGGCATGTATCTGGAAAATCAGTGGTACAGGCTTGATATCAGACCGGAATTTCAGAGTGCAGACCCCATCGGTACACTGGATGTATCTGTACTTCAAAGAGAGATTCTGGAGCCGGTGCTTGGAATAAAATATCCGACGTTAGATAAACGGATTGCTTTTGTTGGAGGAATTCGAGGACTTGCAGAGCTGGAAAAAAGAGTCCATACAGACTGTGCAGTAGCATTTGCCATGTATCCGACATCCATCGAAGAATTATACAAAGTAGCGGATGCGGGACTTCTCATGCCTCCCAAATCCACGTGGTTTGAGCCGAAACTGAGAAGCGGGCTGTTTATTCATGCACTCTAACGTTACTTTTCACTGTACTACCGTACTGTTTCGGTGAGGATGCTTCTTCGATTGCACAGATAGATGCCATATCGCATCAGCTCGCGGCTTCTCCCTGGAGTCAATAAATGATTGTAAAGTCATGTGTAAATATGATACAATACAAAAAAAGGTATCGGGAGGTTATACTGATATGGAGGAAAAATTATACAATCTGATGGATTGGGCCGGCATAGAGGCAATTGTGTATTCAGAAGAGGACAATCCCCATGGAATTTTAGGGCCGCATATTACAGAAGAGGGAGTCCTGATCCAGACATTTTTGCCGGGTGCTGTAAAGGTTTCTGTGAAGGTCGGAAAAGAAGAATATCCTATGGTGCAGGAGGATGAGGAAGGCTTTTATGCAGTACTGATTCCGGGAGATGTGATTCCAGTCTACACGATGAAAGCGGAGTTTGACAGTGGAGATGTGATCGATGGAATTTCGGATCCCTATGCTTTTGAACCACAGATTTCAGAAAATGAAACCAGAAAATTCAATGCGGGAATCTGTTATGATATTTATGAGAAGCTGGGTGCCCATCCAATGAAAATTAATGGTGTGGATGGTGTGCTTTTTGCCGTATGGGCACCGAATGCAATGCGTGTCAGTGTCGTATGTGACGCAGTACTCTGGGACGGAAGGCGCCTTCCAATGAGACGGCTCTGGGATTCCGGGATCTTTGAGCTTTTTGTACCGGGACTGACAGCAGGTACGGTATATAAATATGAGATTAAGGCAAAGGGAGGACTTACCTTCCTTAAGGCTGATCCGTATGCCAATGCTGCGGAGCTTCGTCCAAACAATGCTTCCGTGGTAGCTGACCTGACGAAGTTCAAATGGTCAGATCAGTCCTATCTGAAAAATAGAAAAAAACAGAAGAAGAATATGAACGCTCCGATGTTTATCTACGAAATGCATCTCGGATCATGGAGAAAACCGGAGGATGAAGAGAAGCTGTTCTATAATTACAGAGAAATTGCTCCGATGCTTGCTGATTATGTGAAAGAGATGGGGTATACGCATGTGGAACTGATGCCGATCATGGAACACCCCTTTGACGGTTCCTGGGGATACCAGGTGACAGGATATTATGCACCCACCAGCCGCTACGGTTCGCCGGAAGACTTCATGTATTTCATGAATTATATGCATGAACAGGGAATCGGTGTCATTCTGGACTGGGTACCGGCGCATTTTCCGAGGGATACGTTCGGACTGTGTACTTTTGACGGAACCTGCCTTTATGAGCATCTTGATCCCAGACAGGGATGGCATCCGGACTGGGGAACTCTGATCTACAATTACGGAAGGCCGGAAGTCAGAAATTTCCTGATTGCCAATGCACTTTTCTGGGCAGAGAAATATCATGTTGATGGAATCCGTATGGATGCGGTGGCATCCATGCTCTATCTGGATTATGGAAAGAAGGATGGAGAGTGGGTTGCCAATATGTATGGCGGCAATGAGAATCTGGAAGCGATCGAATTCTTTAAACACCTGAATTCTATTTTTGCAAAAAAATATCCGGATGCTATGCTGATTGCAGAAGAATCGACTGCATGGCCTAGAATTACAGGTGATGTGGAGGAAGACGGGCTGGGATTTGATTATAAATGGAATATGGGATGGATGAATGATTTTATCAATTATATGTCCCTGGATCCATTGTTCCGTGGCGGTGCGCACGGCAGTCTGACTTTCAGTATGATCTATGCCTACAGTGAGAACTTTATTCTCACACTGTCACACGATGAGGTGGTACATGGAAAAGCTTCCATGATCGGAAAGATGCCGGGTAACCGGGAGCAGAAGTTTGCCAACCTGCGTGCAGCATATGGCTATATGATGTGTCATCCGGGAAAGAAGCTGCTCTTTATGGGACAGGATTTTGCACAGTTCCATGAGTGGTCAGAGGAGCGTTCACTGGAATGGGAGCTGCTTCAGTATGAGGATCATCGGCAGATGCATGAATATATGAAGGCGCTGAATTTGTTTTATAAAGAGCATCCGGCGCTTTATGATCTGGACTATGATCCGGAAGGATTCACCTGGATCAATGCCATTTCAGCAAATGAGAATATGCTGGTATTTACCAGAAATACAAAGAAAAAAGAAGAGATGCTTCTGGTTGTATGCAACTTCTCACCTCTGGTTTATGAAAACCATAAGATTGGTGTTCCTTATCCGGGAAAATACAAAGAAATCTTTAACAGTGACCGTAAGGAATTTGGCGGCAGCGGTGCAGTGAATCCGCGGTTGAAACAGTCTAAGAAGGAAGAATGTGATGACAGAGAGGATTCCATCACGATTAAGGTGCCTCCGATGGGCATTGCAATCTTCTCCTATACAAAATCTGAACCGAAAGCCAGGACGAATAAAGAGGCGAAAAAGGATACAAAGAAAGCGTCTGTCAGAAAAAAAGACTTGAAAACAGAGCTTGAGGAAAAATATGTACAATCACGAACAGAAGTTCTGACAGCTTATGACGAGCATCCGGAACCTGCGAAAACAGAAGTAAAAGCGGCAGAACCGACAAAAAAGACAGAGGCAACAAAAGCATCGAAGCCGGCAAAAGCGGCAGAACCGTCAGACAAGGCAGAGACAACAAAAACGCCAAAGCCAGCAAAAAGGGCAGGGCGTAAGAAAAAAAGCGGGCAGATATGATAAAACAACGAGAGGTGAGGAATGAAGGAAACGGAACTTGGAGAACAGGTAGTAAAGGTCGTACAGGAAAAGGCAGAAGAGGTGAACCGGTTCGTTGCCTTCTTTAATGGGAAAATCCCGGCGCTTCTGGATTTTGGATTGAAGCTGGCAATCGCCGGTATCATATTTTTTATTGGTTCGAAAGTGATCAGCATTCTTTTAAAAATCCTGAAGCGTTCCTTCCGTCGGGTACAAATGGAGGAAGGATCTGTCCATTTTATGGATTCTCTGGTGAAAGCCCTGCTTTATATTGTGCTTGTGGCAGGGCTGGCCACTTATCTGGGAGTGAAAGAGGCGTCAATTGCCGCTCTACTGGGTTCCATGGGAGTAGGAATTGTATTTGCCTTAAAAGAGTCCTTGTCAAATCTTGCCGGAGGATTTATACTTTTGATTATGAAACCATTTACAGTCGGTGATTATATTATAGAAGATGGACACGGAAATGAGGGAACCGTAGAAAAGATTGATCTCTTTTATACTTATCTTCTGACACCGGATCACCGGACTGTCAGTGTACCGAATGGCGTATTATCGAATACCAGTCTTACAAATATTTCCATGCAGGAAAAGAGGCAGATACGGGAAATCGTAGGTATTTCCTATGAAGCGGATATCCGGTCTGCAAAGGAGATTATTGAGAGAGTACTGTGTTCAGATGAAGGTGTTCTGAAAACGGAGCCGACGGAGGTATTCGTAAATAATCTTGGTGAAAGCTCTGTGGATCTTGGATGGAGAGTCTGGGTGAGGCCGGATGATTATTTTGCGGTTAAATGGAGAATCACAGAGTCGATCAAATATGCCCTTGACGAGGCTGAAATAGAAATACCCTACCGGCAGATGGTGGTTGCTGTACGTCAGGCGAAGGAGGAGTAGGAAATATGGAGCCGCATAAGCATGTGAGAGAAGATGGCAGTGTGTATGAGCATACACATATCCATGCTCATGACAATGAGGAGCTTCCGCATTCCCATGGTGGACATACACATACTCATGAGAATACCAAAGCAGTACTGAATCGTTTATCCAGGGCCATCGGCCATCTGGAGTCTATAAGAAAAATGGTAGAAAGCGGTCGGGACTGCAGTGAGGTTCTGATACAGCTTTCAGCAGTGAAGGCAGCCATTAACAATACAGGCAAGGTCATACTGCAGGATCACATTCAGCATTGTCTGGTGGAAGCAGTGGAAACAGGGGACATAGAGGCAATCGAGGAGCTGAATAAGGCGATTGATCGATTTATAAAATAAGAGGATATGTAAGATAATGGGAAATAGACAGGTGGATAAAAAGAGTGCTGCATATAAAAAATACAGAAGGAGAAAGATACTCTTTTTTACAGAGATTATTCTGCTCCTGCTGGTGTGTGGAGCTGCATTCGTGTACATACAGCTTGAAACAAAGCTGAATAAGATTGAAATCAAGGAACTGGACAGTGAGAAGGTGATCGTGAATAAAACGGTTGAAACGGATGTTGTCCAGAAAGGATATATGAATATTGCACTTTTTGGTGTAGACTCCCGTGAAGGTAATCTGGAACGCACGAATACAGATACGATTATCATTGCAAGTATCAATAATGATACAAAAGAAGTCAAACTTGTATCTGTATATCGGGATACCTACCTGAATATCGGAGAGGACAAGTATTCAAAAGCGAATGCCGCTTATGCATATGGTGGACCGGAATGGGCGATCAGTATGCTGAATACGAATCTGGATATGGAAATCAAGGATTATGTGACGGTCGATTTTAATGCACTGGTTGATATCATTGATGAACTGGGCGGGCTTGAAATCACAGTTACAGATGAAGAAGTGGTACACCTGAACAATTATTGTGTAGAGACATCTAAGGTGACAGGAAAGAGTTATGAAAATCTTCCGGGAGAAGGAACCTATCTCATGAACGGTGTGCAGGCTACCGGATACTGCCGGATTCGATATACAGCCGGAAATGATTTTAAGAGAACGCTGCGCCAGAGAGAGGTGATTGCAAAGATTGTGGAAAAGGCAAAAAAGGCAGATATTGCTACGCTGAACCGGATCATGGATCATGTCTTCCCGATGATCAGCACGAGCATTTCCAAAAGCGAGATTTTGTCTATGGGTATGAGTATGCTTTCCTACAAGATCGGAGAAACGACAGGATTCCCGTTCTGGCATAAGACATGGTCAGATGGCGGAGATGATGAGGTTCCGGTAACTCTTGAAAAGAATGTTGACGAGCTTCACAGCTTTCTTTTCGAAAATGAGGAGTACACACCTTCCCAGGATGTCATTGAACGCAGTAATTATATCGTTGAGCGAACAGGCTTTTCGGAAGATACAGCATCAAGCAGTGAAAACTATCAGAGCAGCGGAGATGAGCTTTCCTCTGAGAAAAAGAATCAGTCGGAGAACAGGACACAAACCGAGGGCGAAGAGTAGCTTTATGGATTGTGCATGTCCGCTTTCACATGCAGGGCAGAAGCTTGAGTTGCTTCTGCCCTGTTTCAATGTGAAAGAATCAGCAGAGAAAGGATACAGAGAGTATGACAGGTGAGGAGAGACGCGAAGAGATTTTACGTACGATCAGGGAAGCAAAAACCCCCGTATCCGGTGCGATGCTGGCGGAAAAATATCATGTGAGCCGTCAGGTTATCGTTCAGGATATCGCTCTTTTAAGAGCAGGAAATCATGAAATATCTTCTACAAATCGTGGTTATATCATCAGGGAGTATGTACGTCCTACGCGTGTAGTTCAGGTATTTCATACAGACGGACAAATAGAGGATGAACTGAATACAATCGTGGATATGGGGGGAATCATCCGGGATGTTTTTATAGAACATGGAGTCTACGGTTGTTTGAGAGCGACTCTCGATATTCGTTCAAGACGAAATGTCAGGGATTTTCTTGAAAAGATTGGACGGGGAGAAGCAAAACCGCTGACAAACCTGACCTCAGGATATCATAGTCATACAATAGAAGCAGGATGTGTTGAAGAACTGGACCTGATAGAGAAAGAACTGAAAAAGAAAGGGTATCTGATTTCCTGATTTCTTTGTGAATTTCAGATGCATCCATTGACGTGTAGGAGACATTCCCGTATAATAAGTTTGTTATAATTCAGGCTTCCGTAGCGTGATGGGGGCAAAAGATCATACGTTTCAGTACACCGGGAAACGGAGTATTATGGATATACAGCGAGGTATAATAAATATGAATGTACTGTTTTTTTTAAAGCCGAAAAGTGAGGTTGCATATTTATACGAAGATTATTCTCTACGTCAGGCACTGGAGAAAATGGAATATCACAGATACACCGCAATACCGATCATCAGCCGTGAAGGGTGCTATGTGGGGACGATTACCGAGGGAGATTTTCTGTGGAGTATTAAGGACAAATACCTTCTGGATCTGCAGAAAGCAGAAGAGATTCCGCTTAGTTCTATTCCGAGACGATGGTATAATGATCCGGTCAATGTAAATTGTAATATGGAAGATCTTGTTCTTACCTCCATGAATCAGAACTTTGTACCGGTTATTGATGATAATCAGATCTTTATCGGAATTATCACCAGAAAGGATATTATCCAGTACTGCTATAATTGCTATAAAGAGTGCGTTAGCAAATGTGATAATGTCTGAAATGTGCACGATGAAGTTTTAAAGTTTTACAATGTTAAAGCAGTTTTTGGTTGACAAAGAAACGAATCGTTGGTAGAATGTGTATAGTTTGATAACTATTCAGCAACGCTAAAATCCCATCGCTTCGGCGATGCTAAATAGATTTTTGCATGTAACTGTGAAGGTGCTGAATAGTTATGTAGTTTGTAGGAGAAAGCAGGTTTTGTATGAAAAGACGAGTATTATCTATGTTAGTTGACAATACATCAGGTGTTTTGAGCCGTGTGGCAGGACTTTTCAGCCGTCGCGGTTACAATATTGACAGTCTGACAGTTGGTGAAACGGCAGATCCCAGATATTCAAGAATGACAGTTGTTGTCCGTGGGGATGAGTTGATTCTGGATCAGATTACAAAGCAGCTTGCAAAGCTGATTGATGTAGTAGATATCAAGACATTAAGGGACGGAGAGAGCGTAAACCGTGAACTTATTCTGGTAAAGGTTCGGGCAGATGCGCATGAGCGTCAGGATATTGTTTCTATAGCAGAAATATTCCGTGCCAATATTGTTGATGTGGGAAAGGATTCTCTCACGGTGGAGATGACTGGTAATCAGTCAAAGATTGAAGCATTTCTCAATCTTCTGGACAGCTATGAGATCCTTGAACTGGCACGTACGGGGATTACCGGACTCTCAAGAGGTGCCGAAGACGTAAGGTATCTTTAAATACATAGGTTCGCTAGAGGCTTTTTATAACCTTTAACAAATATATTAAATCTGGAGGAAATAAAAATGGCAGCAAAAATTTATTATCAGGAAGACTGTAACCTTTCTTTGTTAGAAGGTAAGACGATTGCAATCATTGGATATGGAAGTCAGGGACATGCACATGCATTGAATCTTAAGGAATCCGGATGCCATGTAATTATTGGTCTTTATGAGGGAAGTAGATCCTGGAAGAAAGCTGAAGAGCAGGGATTTGAGGTTTATACAGCAGCTGAGGCTGCAAAAAAAGCAGATATTATTATGATTCTGATCAATGATGAAAAACAGGCAGCTATGTATAAGAAAGATATCGAACCGAATCTGGAAGAGGGCAATATGCTGATGTTTGCGCATGGTTTCGCTATTCATTTTGGACAGATTGTACCTCCGAAATTTGTAGATGTTGCAATGATCGCACCGAAAGGACCGGGTCATACAGTTAGAAGCGAGTACCAGGTTGGAAAAGGTGTTCCATGTCTGGTTGCAGTTGAGCAGGATGCATCTGGAAAAGCACTGGATCTGGCGCTTGCGTATGCACTGGGAATCGGCGGTGCAAGAGCAGGTGTGCTGGAGACAACATTCCGCACAGAGACAGAAACAGACCTTTTTGGTGAGCAGGCTGTTCTCTGCGGAGGTGTATGTGCATTGATGCAGGCAGGATATGAGACTCTGGTAGAGGCAGGCTATGACCCGAGAAATGCATACTTTGAGTGTATTCATGAAATGAAGCTGATCGTTGATCTGATCTATCAGTCAGGATTTGCAGGAATGAGGTATTCCATTTCCAATACAGCAGAGTATGGTGATTATATTACCGGTCCGAAGATTATTACAGAAGAGACAAAGAAGACTATGAAGAAGATTCTCTCTGATATTCAGGATGGTACTTTCGCAAAAGATTTCCTGCTGGATATGTCACCGGCAGGTGGACAGGCACACTTCAGAGCTATGAGAAAGCGTGCTGCTGAGCATCCGTCAGAGATCGTAGGAGCAGAGGTTCGTAAGCTTTACAGCTGGAGCGATGAGGATAAACTGATCAACAACTAATCGGACACAAAACAGAATACCCCCGGTCATTTTTTAGATGACCGGGGGTTTTATTCTGGGAGATGTCAGCAGCGTGACAGTATCTGATGCACTGAGATGCCATTCCCTCATCTGTGAGGAGATGGGGAGCGCAGGGGGAATTACCGCCTTATTCGAATGTCAGTTCAATGCATTGTATACAATACGTGATATCTGCTGGATGCAGCTTCGTGCACGTGCAGGATTATTTGTGTTACTGAATACACAGATGATATAATGGGTCTTTTTTCCGTAAATAATGGCAGTATCATTTTCAATGGAACCGCTCTCGCCGGTTTTATTTGCAGTCAGGATACCGTATGGAACACCTTGCGGTATCTTGGTTCGTATCGTCTGGGATTTTAGATAGGAGAGCATTTTTGCGGAAGCTGTTTTTGATACCAGCTTTCCACGGTAAAGCTTTTCGAGCAGTTTTCCACAATCTGCAGCACTTGTCATATTTGCCTTTCCAAGTCCGGCAGCTTCGGCAGAACCTCCATTGCCGCATCGTGTGTATTGTGAGGTCTTGTTAAATCCATTTTTTTTGCAGAATTTATTGATTGTACCAGTGCCGAGATAGCCATAGACCAGTGTGTTAAAAGCATCATTGCTACTGACGGTAATCATGCTTCGAATCTGAGATTCTATGGAAGTATTCAATGTCAGCTTTCCCTTTTTTGCCTGATCATATACGGTCGCCATGGCATAGAGCTTGATGGTGCTGGCAGAAAAGAAGGCATTTTTGTTAATGGTAAAGCTCTTTTTTGTCTTTAAATCCTTTACGTAAACAGACCAGGCCGTGGAAGATGATTTTCCATTGGCAGAAGCAGGGCAGGTGTTTTTTATGTAGCTTTTAATCTGCTTTTCCAGTCGCTCCATTTTTCGCTCTGTTTTTGCTTTTTTGGCAGCGGAAACAGGCAGAGGGAGTACCGAGGCCAGAATCAGTGCCAGAAGACAGATCAGAATACGTTTTCTTTTTTCTCTCATTCAATCACCTCTTTTTACAATATGCAGTAACTGTTCAAGCCCCATTCGCAAAACTGCTTTACAGGACTTTCCTTTTCAGCTACAGTATACTGTCTTTAACTGAAAAAGAAAAGTCTATAAATGCGTTTAAGGCATGACTTCGATGACAGGATTCCCGACAGGCAAAACCGATTTCGCGCTTATGAATAGGAATCTGCAGAGGGATCTCCAATAGTGTTCCGTCTTCCAGTTCTTTTTGAACAAACTGGCGAATGACACAGGCAACTCCCAGACCTATTTTTGCAAATTCAATCAGCAGATCCATGGTACTGATCTCCAGCAGGTTTCCCGGTTCTATTTTCTGCTCCTTAAAATAGTCATCAATATACTGACGTGTCATGTTTTCTTTATCTAGCAGCATCAATGTGGAAGAATGAAAAACAGATGCAGGATTTGGGATGGAAGCATCTGCAATCTCATCCATGAGGAGAGAATGATTTTTCAGGTAGCTTCCGGAAGCAGCAAAAATATCTTCAATTTCTCCAAGCGGATAGAAACAGAGATTTTTTACAGAGGCAGGTTTGCCGATGAGTCCGATGTCTATCTCACGATCCTGCAAAAGCTGAATCGTATGATTGGAAGACTGACACTGGATGGAAATCCGGATATTTGGAAATTGTTGTATGAATCTTTGCAGATAAGGGAGAAGTACATATTTACATAGTGTTGTGCTGACCCCGATTCGAAGTCGTCCCATACCAGGCTCTGACATGTGACGGATCTGTTCTTCTCCTGCATCCAGTGAATCGAAAGCTGCCTTTACATAATGATAGAGAAGCTGCCCCTCCTCTGTGAGCTGAACACCTCTGGAGTTTCGGAAAAACAGAGTGACACCAAGTGAGGCTTCAAGCTTCTGTATGGCTTTACTGATTGCCGGCTGGCTGATATACAGGCAGGAGGCGGCTCTGGAAATATTGCCCTCCTGTGCTACTGTATAAAATATTTTGTATTGAGATAAGTGCTGTTCCATAGATTCTCCTTCTATAAAATGAGTTTCCCGACAAATAAGCCTGTCGTAGGTTTCCACGTGCTTCGCGTTCCTAAAATCCGAAAAACATTCGAAATCTGCTCATTTTTCTTCGAAAAATGGTTACTTTCTCATGTTTAGCGAGTCCCCAAGTCATGATTTTTCATGCAAGCATGGAAATCATGACCTTTTGACCCTGGCATCATTGAAATCAGTTATAATAAATATTCGTAATATGTATTTCTATTATAATACATTTTATGGTACAATGTCTACAGCTCTATAAAACAGTAATGAAATAGCTGAAAGTTCAGGAGGGAACAGAATATGAAGGGAATGACAATGACACAGAAAATCCTTGCAGCCCATGCCGGACTTCCGTATGTTGAGGCAGGACAGCTGATAGAAGCAGATCTTGATCTGGTGTTGGGAAATGATATTACATCACCGGTTGCTATCCATGAAATGGATAAGATGGACAAGAAAACAGTATTTGACCAGGATAAGATCGCACTTGTTATGGATCATTTTATACCGAATAAGGATATTAAATCAGCGGAGCACTGTAAATGTGTGAGAGAGTTTGCATGTAAACATGATATTACAAATTATTTTGATGTAGGAGAGATGGGAATCGAACATGCTCTGCTTCCGGAAAAAGGTCTGACGGTGGCAGGTGATGTGATCATAGGCGCAGATTCACATACCTGTACTTATGGAGCACTGGGCGCATTTTCCACAGGAGTGGGAAGTACGGATATGGCAGCAGGTATGGTGACTGGGAAGGCCTGGTTCAAAGTGCCGCCTGCGATAAAATTTAATCTGATCGGGAAGCCATCAAAATGGGTGAGTGGTAAGGATGTTATCTTACATATTATCGGTATGATCGGTGTGGATGGTGCTCTTTATAAATCAATGGAATTTGTTGGAGAGGGAGTTAAGAACCTTACGATGGATGACCGGTTTACGATTGCAAATATGGCGATTGAAGCGGGTGGAAAGAACGGAATTTTCCAGGTGGATGATCAGACGGTTCAGTATATGAAGGAGCATTCAAAGAGACCCTATAAGGTATATGAGCCTGATGAGGATGCTGTTTATGAGGAAGAGTATACGATTGATTTAAGTGAACTGGAGCCAACGATTGCATTCCCGCATTTACCGGAAAATACCAGAACGATGAGTGAGATCAAAGAGGACGTAGTGATTGACCAGGCAGTGATCGGATCCTGTACGAATGGACGTATCGATGATCTGCGCTGTGCTGCAGAGATTTTGAAAGGACGTCATGTGAAAAAGGGTGTGCGCTGTATTGTAATTCCTGCAACTCAGAAAATCTATCTGCAGGCGATTGAGGAAGGTCTTGTGAAGATCTTTATTGAAGCCGGAGCCGTGGTCAGCACGCCAACCTGTGGTCCATGCCTGGGAGGCTATATGGGAATTCTGGCGGCAGGTGAGCGCTGCATATCCACTACAAACCGTAACTTTGTGGGACGTATGGGACATGTGGATTCAGAGATTTACCTGGCCAGTCCGGCTGTGGCAGCAGCTAGTGCGGTAACAGGTAAGATTTCGGTACCTGCAGAACTGGGATTATAGGAGGATGTGAAAATGAAAGCAAGCGGACGCGTATTTAAATATGGTGACAATGTAGATACAGATGTAATTATTCCGGCAAGATATCTGAATTCGTCAGATCCGGCAGAGCTGGCGACTCATTGCATGGAGGACATTGATAAGGATTTTGTGAATAAAGTGAAGAAAGGGGATATTATTGTAGCTGATAAAAACTTTGGCTGCGGCTCATCCAGAGAGCATGCCCCGATCGCAATCAAGGCCGCAGGGGTGAGTTGTGTGATTGCTGAAACCTTTGCAAGGATTTTTTATAGAAATGCGATTAATATCGGTCTGCCTATCATTGAATGTCCGGAGGCTTCGAAAGGAATTGCAGCGGGAGATGAAGTGGAAGTAGACTTTGACAGTGGAATGATTTATAATAAGACTCAGGGGACCGAATTTAAAGGCCAGGCATTCCCGGAATTTATGCAGAAAATCATTAAGGCCGAGGGTTTGATCAACTACATCAACAACAAGTAATAGCAGGAGGTAAGGAATGAAGGTATTGTATAAAGATGAAATGGATAACCTTTCAGTAATGGAAGTATCTCAGGCAACCTATGATAATGAAGAAGAAGTACTTCAGCTGTGTGGTCCGGAAGAGGATATCTCAGTGAAGGCATCCATGAAAGAGGCAGAAAAGATCGTTCGTGAGCTTTACGAAACAGACAGGGCAGATGTAACAGCCTATGAATTCTGTGAAATGGAATATGAGTATGATGATGACGACGATGATGATGAATATGAGGATGACGATTTTGATGCAATGCTCGACCGGATTTTAGATGATCCGGAGAAAAATGGGATCTTAAGATTCAAGTAAAAGACTTATATGAGAAATTATAATAAAAGCCGGTTTTTCTCTCTTTGAGGGAGACCGGCTTTCAAAGAGAATTAATGGTGAAGTGAATAGCAACCCAGAAACACAGAATCAATATAATTTGTAACTGTTCAGAGTCATGCAGGTTTATAAATATTTGTCTTAGGGAGCTTGCTCACCAGAGGCAAATTTTATAAATCTATAGGGAGAGAGCCCTACATGAGCAAAAGGAGGGCCTCGCAGAGGCGATTTTGCGAATGCACTCTGAATAGTTACAATAATTTTGAATTTGTTCTTGCTATTTTTCATAGCTTTTGTTATAATATCTACTATCGGAGTGTGGCGTAGCTTGGTAGCGCGCTCGGCTGGGGGCCGAGAGGTCGCAAGTTCAAATCTTGTCACTCCGATTTTTATGAGGATCGCTGATTTTTACACAGCGGTCCTCCGTTTTTTTCTTATAGTAAAAAGGATTGTAAAAGGAAGTATGCACTGTTATTCTGACAGGAAATTCTTTATAACACGATTTGTCTGATCTGCCCATTTATCAAAGATAAAATGACTGGCTCCGGGAATGATTGCCATTGTACTGTCCGGCAAAGATGCAGCAATCAACCTTGTATGCCCATCCTTGATCATATCGTGTTCTCCTGCCATAACAAGAACAGGAGCTGTTATTTTACGAAGCCGTTCAGGCGGGATATTGGGTTCATGGGTCATCAGACCGCTGATATCCGCTTTTAATTGCAGCTTCGGATAAAAACGCGCTGAGATTTCACAAAACAGATGGTGCAGGATAATGGGAAGCTGATACCGCATCTTTACACCTTTTGGGTTTAGATTTCCACCTCCCAGAATGAGCTTTTCATAGGATACGGTACTGTTTAATGCCATTTCCAGAACAATATTTGCTCCATCACTGAATCCTACCAGAATGACATTTTCAAGATGAAGTTTTTTAATCAATACTGCCGCATCCTGTGCAATCTGTTTGATTGTCAGCGGTTTTTCACTGGTTCCTGAATGCCCATGTCCGCGGCTGTCCATAGTCACTATTTTAAAATCTCCTGCAAAGTATTCGATCTGTTTTGTGAAACAGGTCCAGTCTTCACCATTTCCATGTAAAAAGAAAAGAGTTTTTTCACCTGCTCCATAAATTCTGAAATAAATATTCGCATTATGTATTTTGAAGTATCCATGCTGCCTCGGTTCAATCATAAGTTTTCTCCTAATGGTATTTGTAATCGTATAAGGTCACATCCATTATATCTGTTTTTCGAAAAATTACAATGACTTTTTGCAAAAGCCGACACAGGAGTATAAGCCATTTATGATAATGTCCTAGTATACCACATATGAAAATGTCTCAGAT
>UQCM01000054.1 GCA_900539525.1 uncultured Blautia sp. | reverse complement strand
GTCATGATTTTTCATGCAAGCATGAAAATCATGACCTTTTGACCCTGGCATCATTTTATTATTTTATGAAAATTATGGAAAGGATGGAAAGGAATAAGAAAAATGTTAATCAAAAAAATCAAAAAGTCAATCATCATGTTAATTTGCATACTTATCGCATACTTTGGAACCAAGTCCCTCATGACAAATTCTATTAGCACCGTCAAATATCCTGACAGCCCGTATGTGGGAGAGTGGGTAGCTAAATCTTTTGAATATGAAGGCACTAAGTATGACAACGTTGAGGAAACCGTTGGAAATGTAGAGCTTATAATCTTTAAAGACGGTACAGCTACATTTAGTGGAGATGGTGATAAGGTTGAGGACAAATGGGAGCCTACTGAAGACGGTTTAAGGCTCATGGATAATGGCGGCGATCTGTTATTCGTCTACAAGGACGGAATGCTGCTAAACACTCTTGACATAGAAAAAGGAGCCATAACCTTAATCTTCGAGAAGAAGGAGTAGTTCTTCTATAAATATAAATATAAAATAATAGATAGCGAAAGGTCAGTGCACCAGTTCCATGACGCATTGGTATCTTTCGCAGAAAGATGGGGAATAAACATGAAATTTAAAAAAACAATAATTGTAACATGCTTTGTAATCATCGCATCTCTGGGACTCTCACTGACAGGATGCAGTAACAGCAGCAACGACAAGACTACTGAAAACACCAGCGACACGGATGCCAAAAACACCAGCAACACGGATGCTGAAAACACCAGCGACACGGATGCCAAAAACACCAGCGATACGGATGCCAAAAACACCAGCGACACGGATGCTGAAAACCCGTATATAGGAACATGGGTAGCTACAGTTGTTGAACGCGAAGGCATTGAATATGACGCTGCGGAAGCGAATGCATCCTTCGTGCTTACTCTTGATGCAGACGGTACGGGTACATTTGACCCAGGTAACGGGGGAGGTGACATCAAATGGGAGCTTGCCGAAGACCGTTTGAAAATTACGGATTCCGTCGGTGATTATTACTTCACCTATAAGAACGGAAAAGTGCTATGGGAGTTGCCAATCGATCAGGAAGTCGCAACCATATATTTCGAAAAGAAGAAGTAACTGGCTGAATAGCAAGAGATTCGGATTGAGTACATTGCCTGCAAGCAATGTACTCAATCCGCTTTGCTACTTGCTCATAACCGAATAACTGCTTCGCAGTTTATCAGATGGGGCTTGTACCCCATCTGATACAAGCAAGTCCCTACCCACCACTTAATGCTTTGCGCATTTGAAGTGGGGGACTTGCTTGATTCGGTTAAAGTATGAGATTTGCCGATGTACTAAAACTGTATCTGAACAAAACGAAGCGTACTGCGAATTAGCTATCCGCTGCTTCGGCATCTCTTCTTTTGCTCAAAGCAGATACTTTCTGCAGTCCAGAAGCCAAACAACAAAAAGGCTTTATTTTAACATTTCACCCGGCAAATGCCGGAAAGTAACAAGGAGGAATTGCTTATGAAAGAAAAAAAGAAACGAACAAGACTATGGAGCTTACTGCTCGTCCTTATGATGGTAATAGGCATGCTACCTACCACGGCGCTGGCGGAAGAGCCCGACGCCGCCCAGCAGTTTGTTGACGCACCCGGTGAAATTTTCTATAGAAACGATGGCAATAACGATTCGAATGGCCCGACAGAGGATACTATCTTTACATTGACGGAGCCAACAATGATCACCGGTATTTGGACTTATCACTGGAATGCCGGAAATTATGAAATAAATTTCTCCCAGCAGACCATACAACTGAAAGACACGAATACGAATACGGTAGTCTATTCGGGAGTCGTCCGTGTGGGACATATTTGGAACACAAGAAATTGCGACTGGATAGTGCTTCCGAATATCGTTCTTCCGGCCGGTACCTACCAGTTGATCGACTCCCATCACGAAAGCTGGAGTGCTCTAAACGGGAAGGGAGTATGTATGATAAAAGGATATTCCACCACACCTTCGGCAACGGCGGTCTCATCCGTAGCAATTACAGGTGTTGATGCTCCTGTATCCAATACTACATTGGACACTGCAGCAGTCTGTGAAACCACAGGTGTAAGCAGTACCACACCATCGGTTACATGGAGCCCGTCTGGTTCCAAAGCAGAATATGGTAAAATCTACACTGCAGACATTACGCTTTCCGCAAGTGAAGGCTACAAATTTGCGGATGGCGTGACAGCTACCGTAAACGGGAATCCTGCAACAAACGTTACGAGAAACACTGACGGAACTCTTACGGTAACCTACGAATTTCCAAAAACAGAAAAGCACAACATTGAACTGACATTTAATACCGCGGTTCGTGATGGCGATCCTGTAAGGAATCCAACAATTAATTCTGGATATAGAATACCTCTTTGTATTTTCGTCGAGGATACCAACAAAAATGGAGATTTCACTGATGATAAAACAGTGCTCCTTGACAAAGCTCTTGTGGAAGAATTTATCGCACAGCCGGAAGTAACCATGACTTATGAAGAGTTTATGGCTACATTTAAAAGTGAATTGGGTATTGATGAGATAAAGACAGAATACACCGGGGGATATAATTATTCTGTTTTCGCAATAATTGAGCATAGCGAAGAAATACCTTTCGCCATAGATGCAAATAAAAAAGTCACCGATGCAATCGTAAAAGTTAATGGAAAAGAAATAACCAATGAATGTAAGGGAGGAAGCTCAATATCCATTAATCCGGGCTCCTATGTCTTTACCGCCACCGAGGATATTCCTCAGAAAAGCCAGACACCTGCAGTTGTAGTGAATACAATAACATATAACGGTGAGGTAATTACTGCTAATGCAGAGGGCGAATATGTATCAAAGAAAGCAAAGAAGCCGAAAATTTCAAAGCTTCAAAAGGGTAAGAAATCCTTTAAGAATACCTGGAAAAAGGTGAAAGGTGTATCGGGATATCAGGTACAGTATTCAACCTCAAAGAATTTTACAAATCAAACTTCAAAGAAGGCTACCTATAATGGCAATAAAAAATTCACAAAGACAGTTAAAAAGCTCAAGGGCGGCAAGAAATATCATGTAAGAATTCGCACCTACAAGAATGTAAAGATAAACGGCAAAACCGTTAGGATTTATTCCTCCTGGTCATCAGCAAAAGCTGTTAAAACTAGAAAATAGTATCAGAAGGTATCATAACGTGGGAGAACGGTAGAGTACCGCCATGTACCATGAAAATAATGGGGAGGGATAACCTCCCCATTATTGTGTCTAGCGTCAACGTCCCCGCTGCCAAAACGCAACGGCACTTGCGGCCATGCCCAGGGCAGTGGCAGATTGAAAACTTCTCTTCATAGCCAGGTATCAGCAATGGTATCTGGCTTTCATTTACCGTTTACGCAATCCCCAAATTGTCATTGACATTTCAGGGATCAGTATAGACCTTTGCAATAATTTATGATTTAATTTTTTATGATAAACATTTAAAAGGAGTTAACGTATGAGCTTTGCTAATGTGCTAAATCTGTATCTGAAAAAAACAAAGTGTACTGCGAAAGAGCTGTCCGCTGCTTCGGGTATATCCACTTCTGCCCTAAGCAGATACCGTTCCGGAAAGAGAATTCCTGAGCAGGAGCAGATTGAAAAACTGATTTTTGGATTTGTTCAGCTGGCAAGTGAGAATACTCCGGAGCTTGATGAAGCAATCATTAGAAACGCTTTTTCAGAGTATACGGAGAATCAAAAGCTCGACTATCAGGTCATCATTAAGAATCTCAATGCCGCAATTGAAACCTTAGATATCAGTGTTTCCGGACTTTCAAGAGCACTGAGGTTTGATTCATCCTATCTGTCAAGAATTCGCAAAGGTCAGCGTAAACCTGCCGATCTGGATAAGTTTATTATCGAAACTGCAGAGTATATTGCAAGAACAAACTCACCGTCGGCCATTGCAGGGTTGATTGGACACCCTGAAGAAGAACTTGTTCCGGTAGGTCGGTGTGCATCAAAACTGTGCAGCTGGTTCAGTGGCAGGTTCAGTTCCGGAACGATTAGTCAACGTAATTCTCTTGGAGAGCTTCTTCATCAACTGGATGCATTCAATATTGAAACGTATATGAGTGATGCTCATTTTCCGGAGACGGTCCAGGTTCGAGAGCCTGAGATTTTATCTCTTCCGAAATACTATTACGGGTTTGACGAAATGAAAAAGGGCGAACTGGATTTTTTCAAGACAGTATCCTCTTCCGGAACTAAGGGTACTGTCTGGATGTGCAACAGTATCCCTATGGAAGACTTAACCATGGATGCGTCATATATGAGAGAATGGATGCAATCCATTGCAATGATGATTATGAAGGGGGCAGATATCCAGATAATCCATGATGTTGACCGTCCATCCGACGAGATGTTGCTTGGGCTGATGAGCTGGATTCCGCTTCATATGACTGGAAAAGTTACTTCTTACTATCTGCCCGACGCTTCAAACCGTATCTATTGCCATACAGACTATGTATCGGACACTGCCGTGCTCTATGGGGAATGTATCAGAGGGTATCATAATGAAGGAAAATACTGCCTGACGCAAAGTGAGACGGATCTTGCCTATTACAAAAAGCGGATACGACGTCTGTTTTCGAAGGCAAGACCTCTGATAAAGACCTACTGGACAGAGAATCAGGATGCGTTCTTTTGTTTCGAGGATTCCGAAGGATTGTTCGGTGGGACGCGATGCAACCTTCTTTCTTCTCTGCCGATCTATACAATTCCGGAAGACGTTCTGGAAAGTATGCTGGAAAATAATTCCTTCGGAGACAAAGAGAAGGCAGATGTCAGAAGCTACCTGTCCAAGCAAAGGAAAATGACAGTAACAATTCTGGAAAACGGAACGATATATGATGAAATTTCCGTACTGAATGAAGAGGAATTCGGAAAAGAACCGGTTTATTTATCTCTTTCCGGTATGTTCTCAGAAAAAGGACTGAGATATACCTATCAGGAATATCTAAAGCATCTTGCAGCAACGAAGCAATTTGCCGAAGATCATGCCGGATATGACCTGTATACAGATACTGTACAGACGTTCCGGAATATTCAGATTCAGATCAATATGGGAAAATGGGTGATCGTATCCAAGAACAATGCCCCTGCCATTCATTTTGTCATCAAACATCCCAAAATGATCCGTGCTTTTGAAGACTTCTGCAGACCGGCGGTCAATCCATAAACGGTTATTATTTTATCAACATTATAAAAATTTTTGGTTTCCAGAAAAGGAGATATAGGAGTGTGGATGATTCTATCATTCTTTTGAAAAAACAAGAGATGCACAAGCAAAGTTGTTGGCAGAATAATCGGCGTCCATGAATTCGAATCAACCGATGACGAGGGGCACTACAATGATTCTTCATATGAGCCCGAATTCTCATATGAAGTGAATGGACAAGTGTATCACGGCTGGGGTGGTCGATCTTACAGAGCACCGAGCAAAATTCAAATCGGCGGTAATATCGATATCTATTACAATCCGGAAAACCCGAGCGATCATTACACCAAAAGCCGCAATAGGATAGTTCCGGTTTTAATTGGTTTTGTGTTCTTATGCGTCGGTGTATTACTTGTTTGTGCTGAACTGATTCAAATGTAACGCTATGAGTGACACGTTCTTTTTCGTTGTCGGTTCAATACTGATCGGTATCGGGCTGCTTTTGCTTACGTCAAAAGTAATGACATACATAAAATGTACCGTACCGGTTAGTGCCGTCGTCGTAAAGCTGCAAAAAGAATATATCATTCACCGCAGCGTACAGTACACCCATTATCGCCCGGTTGTGAGATATGTTGCTGACGGCAAAAGCTATACCGAAAAGGCGCATTTCAGTACTTATCGGAAAACGAAATATCCAATTGGCTCAGAAATAAAAATTTGTTACAACCCGAGGAAGCCTGAAGAAATACGATTTGTCGGGCATACGTTTCCGATGACGACAGGACTGGTGTTTCTTATCATTGGCACTGTTCTCATCTGGTGCTGTTTTCTTTAGACCCGGTCAAAATGGTTTTTGTAATAACAATTACCCGGCAATATGCCGGAAAAAAAATGTATTTATCAAGGAGGAAGAAACATGAAAATGAAAAAATCAATAAGCCTGCTATGCTGTGTAATCATAGCATCTATGGGAATCATACTGACAGGCTGCGGTAACAGCAGTAACAACAAGGATTCTGAAAACAGCGGCGAAAAATATGCTGACAGCCCATATGTGGGAACATGGGAAGCAAAAGTTGCTGAATATGAGGGTGTTAAATATGACGCTGAGGAAGCCATTGGAGGCGCAGCTTTAATGATTGATGAAGACGGTACAGCTATATATTTCGGAGGTGGTACGAGAATTGACGACAAATGGGAACCTACCGAAGACGGTTTGAAGCTTTGGAAAGAGGGAGAGAATGAACAAACTTTCTTTATCTACAAGGATGATATGCTGATAGTGGATGTTGAAACAGAAGGGGAACTTATGACTTTATACTTCGAGAGGGAGGACGACAACGACAAAGATGCTGAAAGCAGCAACGACAAAGATGCTGAAAGCAGCAACGACAAGGATACTGAAAGCAACAGCGACAAGGATACTGAAAACAGCAGCGAAAAATATGCTGACAGCCCGTATGTGGGAACATGGGTAGCTAAAGTTGTTGAAAATAAAGGCATTGAATATGATGCTGAGGCAGTCATTGGAGTCTCAAAGTTTACTTTTAATGCAGACGGTACAGGTGCATATATCACAGATGATATGAAAGAGGAGATCGAATGGGAACCTACCGAAGACGGTGCGAAATTTGCGGATGACAGTGGTGTTGATTACTTCACCTATAAGGACGGAAATCTACTATTGAATCTTGAAACAGAAGAGGTATCCCTAACCGTACACTACGAGAAACTGAAGTAGTTAGCTTTACCGCATTACAAGAGAGGATGTTCTGCAAAAGCGGTTGTTTTCAAATGCCAATTAATTTCTGCTTTGCAGTCATCCTTCATCGATGACTCGGGTGGACTTGGTTTAAGAATAATTGAATCTACGGTCAGCAACACCATTTCTTACCTCTTAACAAGTACAATAATCCTCTTGGAAGTATATCACGAATGCATAAGTTTGTCATTTTAAATATACTCATAATGAACCCGGTCAAAAATGACCGGGTTGACGCTAACATTTTTTACAATGCAATATTTTTTACAATATCCATCCAATTAAAAAACCTACAATCAAAGTTCCAATAGAAACTATTTGCCAGTATTGCATTCTTCTTTTCATATCTAGAACTTTATCGTTTGTTTTTTTGTTTACCTTATTAATGTCCTCTCTGAAATTCTTTTTTGCCATGATAGTTTTCTGTCTTTCTTCTGCCACCTGATTCAAAGCATCATCTCTTTCTCTTCTCATCTTTTCGTATGCAGTTACGTTCGACATATTTACCAGTCTGTTCAGCCTAGAGTTCTGGTTCTGAACGTCTGCGATTTCTCTTTCGAGCTTCTCTTGCTGCTCTCTCAGCATCCAGCCTCCTCTGTTCCGCAAGTTGTCGTTCTCGATGCTCAGTTGTTGATTGAGCCTCGTTATATCGGACAGATCTGTTAGAACTTTCCGAAGTTCTTCTTGCAGATTGTGATTCACTTCTGATAGCTCCTGATTCAGACACAAGCTCTCTCCGAGCTTCTGTGACATTTCCTTCATCAATATCTTCGAGTTGTTTGTAGTACTGCTCAAGTTCTCGCTCTGATGATTCCATTGCTTCTCTATGTCGAATAAATTCACCTTCCAACACCTCCTATATCCAGATGAAATGTTTTGGACAGATTTGAATCTCTCACTTTTTTACCATCTTTGTTTTCAAAAGTAATATGCTTTCTAGGATCTTTCCAATGAACATTCCATCCGGATAGCTTCATCCGTTTTATAAATTGATCTCTGCTTATACATTGCTTCATGGGTATGACCGTCATCCGGAATGCGAATATCTCTTAAGCACACCTGACGGGAAACACTTCCTTTATCGAAACTACAAAGACAGTTATTACACCACAATCATGGAACAGATTGGAATTAAGTGGTCGCCACACTGTACACGCCACACTACAATTTCCATGATGAAAGAACTCAGCATTGATGAAACTACCATCAAGAAGATTGTTGGACATTCTGGAGCTATGACGCTTACAGAACGTGTCTACACCCATCTTGATGTCCAGGTTCTGATCGATGCCATAAACAAAATTGTGGGAGAAAGAGAGAATGGAAAGGAGAATCTGACCACATAGTTGCTGTGATTTTTGATGCATACATGCTGCATACTTGCTACATATCCACAAATTTCCACCACGTTTCTGGACATCCCATAAAGATTCGAGGGTAAAGAAAAACCCCAGAAACACAAGGTTTCTGAGGTTTTGTATGCATTTTCTCGTCCCAAACGATTATCTCTTGCTGAACTGAGGTGCACGACGAGCTGCCTTGAGACCGTATTTCTTTCTCTCTTTCATTCTCGGATCTCTTGTGAGGAATCCGGCTTTCTTGAGAACCGGTCTGTAGTCTGCGTCTGCCTGAAGCAGTGCTCTGGAAAGACCATGTCTGATGGCACCAGCCTGTCCTGTTGTTCCGCCGCCATGTACATTGACCATAACGTCAAATTTGTCAACAGTCTCTGTAGCTACTAACGGCTGACGAACGATAACCTTTAAAGTCTCCAGTCCGAAATAGTCGTCAATGTCTCTTTTATTTACTGTAATCTTGCCTGTTCCCGGCATTAAATATACTCTTGCGATTGATTTTTTTCTTCTTCCTGTACCGTAGAATTTTGCACTAGCCACTTTTTCTTACCTCCTATTAAAATGTTAATACTTCCGGTTTCTGAGCCTCATGCTTGTGCTCAGGTCCTGTATATACGTGAAGCTTTGTAATCATCTGTCTTCCTAAAGGTCCCTTTGGAAGCATTCCCTTTACAGCCAGCTCGATTACTTTTTCAGGTTTCTTGTTTAACATTTCTTTCAAGGTCGTCTCTTTCATACCGCCTACATAGTCTGAATGACTGTAGTAAACTTTCTGATCGAGCTTCTTTCCTGTAACTTTGATGTGCTCTGCGTTTGTTACGATTACATAATCGCCTGTATCAATATGAGGAGTGAAGGTTGGTTTGTTCTTTCCTCTTAAAATCTTTGCTACTTCTGAAGCCAAACGTCCTAATGTATATCCGGTAGCGTCAACTACATACCATTTTCTTTCAATTGTTGCTGGACTAGCCATATAACTTTTCATGGTTTTTCCTCCTTGATCATTTCACTATCACTTCTATCGTAAACCGTCATACCGGGGCTATGGCTAGACGTTTACATGCTTCGTCACATTGAGATATTATATTACACCCGACCAAGTGTGTCAATATCTTTTTCGAATTTTATCATATCAAAAAACCTGTCCCTGTTCACTCCGCAACCGGTAACACGCTTCGTATTCTATTCTTCCCTGTTACATGGCCTGCACTGCTCTTTTCTTTCCCTCTTTCTCTTCCTTAAACTTTTCGCTTCCCATATCCATCAGCTCTGTACTGCTATAGGGACTGTTAAACATTCCCGCCAGCATGCTCAGTCCCTCTTTTCTCCTCTGCTCAAACATCCGGTGACTGTATCCGAAGGCTGACTCCGCCGCTGCATACAGCTCTTTTTTGACATATAGATTATACAATATTCCGTAATACGGCTCCTGTAAAGAAAAGAAACATCCCCAGAGACGCCGTATATCCTCTGCATCTTCTGAAAGCTGCCAGATCTGCATGCGAATCTCTGCTCCCCGTTCTCTCCTCTGATGATAGTAACGATTCAGAACCGACAGATTATCCGTATCTCCTCCCCCCGATACGACGACAGGCGATCTTGACGGAAGGGCCGCTGCTTCCATCAGCTCGTCCGGCTGTTCCATTTCTTTCAGCTCCTGATAAAGCAGCAGGATCTTTTTATGAATATCTGCCAGCTTTTCCTCTTTATGTTTCAGGATCTCCTTCGCCTTTTCTGTTGTCATTTTTCTTCTCTTTTTCACAGTTCTCCTGTCTTGTGCCTCTCTGCCTTCCATAATTTCCACCCTTTCCTGATATGATATCATATGAATTTTCTGAATTTTTGACCGATACGGTCCTGAATCGTACTTGATATGTAAGATATGCAGATATGCAGATATGCAGATATGCAAAATCACCCTTCTGCCTTTTATCTGCCAAGAAATGTTATAATCGCAGATACACCAAATCCCATGTGTATCTGCGATTATATTCTATCACATTTTATTTATTATTGCAATACTTAGATGATGCCAGTGTCAAAAGGTCATGATTCTCATGCTTGCATGAAAAATCATGTTACTGTTCACTCCGTGACCAGTAACACGCTTCGCGATGCACAGATATGATGCATTCTGCATCATATCGCGCTACTACTCTCGGATTTTCTGTGACTTTCGCTACGCTACACTCACAGAAAACACCTCGAACTGGCAGACGTGTGAACTGTAACAAAATCATGACTTTGGGCCCCGCTAAACATGAGAAAGTAGCCATTTTTCTAAGAAAATGAGCGGATTTCGAATGTTTTTCGGATTTTGGGAGCGCGAAGCGCGGAAAATCCGAAGGCATCATGTGGTCACGGAGTGACCAATAACTCAAATTGCGCAAGGAACGGCTGGATCCTGCTTTTTATAATTTCAATGCCGCCTTCCTTTTCCGCCTCAAAATTCATTGGAATGATCGGGTCGTGCAGGGACATACGCATCAGCATCCATCCCTGTACCTCCTCATCATCGAAGTTTACGCGGACACCCTCATAATTCTTCTCTGCCACATGAAAGCTTTCTTCTTTTTCTGCAAATTTGCGGAAAGCCTCCAGTACCTGATTTCCATATTCCTTGAAATCGTCCGTCATGATCTTCAGACGGCACTCTGCGCTTTCCGCCGGTTTCTTCAGGTCACTGATCAGTTCCTCGATCCTTTTTCCTTCCTGTCTGCAGGTTGCCAGCTTGCAGATGATCTTCAGGCTCATGTAGGCACCATCATCCAGAAAATAATTTTCCTTCACCGCACCATGTCCGGAGGTCTCAATAGCCAGGTGTGTCTCTTCCCCCTCTTTATTCAGACGGATGGCTTCATTGATCACATTCTTATATCCACGTTTGAAACGGTGATGCTTCATCTGAAGCTTCCCTTCCAGAAACTCTGTCAGATGACTGGAGGTGACAGAATCCGTCACAACCGTGGTATTCGGATATTTTTCGGAAAGGATGGCCGCCATCAGTGCAATGATCGCATTCTGATTCACTTCCTCCCCGTTCGCAAATACAACGGCGGCTCTGTCGCCGTCTGTGTCAAAGATAATACCCAGATCCGCCTCTGCCCCGAGAACAGCCTCCCGTATCGCTGCCATCGCCTGCTTATTCTCAGGATTCGGAACGTGGTTCGGGAAGGTGCCATCCGGTTCCAGACAGATACTTCCCTGTGTAGACGCCCCAAGATGCTCCAGTACCTTTGTGAAATATCCTCCCACACCGTTCGATGCATCGACTACGATATGAAGCCCTTCTAACGGATGATCGTAATCCCCGGCATTTACCTCTTCCTTGATCAGCTTTTCCATATGGGCACTGTAGGCTCCTACCAGATCTGCTTTCTGTGCCTCCCTGTCCTCTACCTTATCCTCTGTTTCGGAAAGAGCAGCCGCCTTTTGAAGAACCTCTTTGATCTCTCTGCTCTCCAGTCCACCTTCGCGCGTAAAGAATTTCAGTCCGTTTCTGTTAAACGGCAGATGGCTTGCAGTGATCATCACCGCACCTGTATATGCAAACTCCGGAAAAACAGTAGACATAAACATCGACGGCGTAGATGTCAGTCCGCAGTCATAGGCACTGCATCCCCTGTCCATGATTCCTCTTACTACAGCGCTTTTCAATGCTTCTGCCGAAAGGCGGGAATCGTGTCCCACACCGATTTTTATTTTCTCATAAGACATCCCCTTACGCTCTGCCAGAAAGTCCGCAAATGCAGCAGCAATATTCCGTACGATTTCTGGTGTCAGATTCACCGCTTCCCCCTCGACACCCTCCAGTGCCACTCCGCGGACATCACTTCCATTCTGCAGCTTCAGATAAGCTGCTTCCCTGTTTTCCATCTTGTTTTCCTCCTGTTCCATTCCTGTTCACACCCTGGCCTGCAGAGATCCGCTGAACCATCCATGTGAACGTTATCTGTTTTCTTCCGGGTACCTGATCTCTACCAGCGTCAGCCCCTCCGGTCTCGCTGTCTCTCCGGCCAGCTCCCGATTCCTGCTCTCCAGGATCGTTTTCATATATTCCGGCGGAAAGAATCCACCTCCCGCACGGATCAGCGTTCCGGCAATAATCCTTACCATATTGTAGAGAAATCCGTTTCCGGTAACTCTGCACAGGATCTCATCCCCTTCTTTTCTCACATCCAGAGAGTAAATCCTGCGTACTGTATTCTCCATCTCAGGCTTCATGGTACAGAATGCACGAAAATCATGCTCTCCCACCAGATATCCTGCCGCCTCTTTCATTTTTTCCACATCGAGAGGATAATAATAGAAAAACGAATACAGCCGTTTCACAGGATCCGGGAAACGCCTGTTTAAAATACGGTACTCATATGTCTTCACTGTTTCGCAGAATCTCGGATGAAAATCCGGAGCTGCCTCTCCTGATTCCTGAATACGGATATCCGCCGGAAGTCTCGTATTCAGTGCATAGGAAATCTTTTCTGCGGGAATCCTTGCCTGCGTATCAAATACCGCCACATTTCCCAGTGCATGCACGCCCGCATCTGTCCGGCTGGCTCCGATGACCCGGATTTCCTCCTGAAGAAGATCGGACAGATGCAGGTTCAATTCTCCTTCGATCGTCCTTCCATTAGGCTGAATCTGCCAGCCATGGTAATTTGTTCCATCATATGCCACTGTTAATTTCACACGCTTCATTTCAACCAAATACAACCTCTTTTCATGGATACTACGTAACCGTCCAGATCCATGCAGATTTATACCATTTGCCGCGGGCAGCTTACTCACCAGGGCAAGTGGTATAATGCTATAGGGCAAATGAGTAAAAGGCTGGCCTCGCTGAGGCAGTTTTGCGAACGAACTCTGAACAGTTATGTTTTTGTCAGAAGGGAAGAAACCATCCGGCCAGGCAGATGCATAATAAATAGCAGAGTAAGAGAGCATAGGCCGTATAATCTCTTCGTTTATAGATCAGCGGCTTCATCTTCGTCCTGCCGTCACCGCCCCGATATCCTCTGGCTTCCATAGCCATTGCCAGATCATTCGCCCTGCGAAAGGCGGAGATAAACAGCGGCACCAGAAGCGGCACCATGCTTTTTGCTTTTTTTATCAGACCTCCCGACTCAAAATCGGCCCCCCGCGCCATCTGCGCCTTCATAATCTTATCTGTTTCTTCCATAAGAATGGGAATAAACCGCAATGCAATGGACATCATCATCGCCACCTCATGCACGGGCACATGAAGCTTCTTCAACGGAGAAAGTCCTTTTTCCATTCCATCTGTCAGATTGTTCGGCGTCGTAGTCAGTGTCATGACGGTAGATCCGATGATCAGATAGACCAGACGGATCGCCATAAACAGAGCCTGCAGGATTCCCTCTCTGGTAATCACGAGCTTCCAGATGCGAAACACCGGTGTTCCCGGTGTCAGGAACAGATTAAATACCATGGTGATCAGTAACAGGATCAGAATCGACTTCAGTCCCTTCACCATAAATTTAAACGGTACCTTTGAAATCTTAATGACAACTGCCAGAAATACAGTCGCCACAAGATAAGCTCCAAAAGTGCGGAACAAAAACAGAGAAATGATAAACACCATCGTCCCCACCAGTTTCGTTCTGGGATCCAGTCTGTGAAGCACGGAATCTCCCGGATAGTATTGTCCTAATGTAATATCTCTCAGCATAATGTTCTCTCCCCGCACTTCCATGCTTTCAGGATCGCATCCTTCGCCTCATCAACTGTAGTGGCATCTGTATCGATCCTCCAGCCCTTCTCCTCCAGCGCCTTCACTGCATAAGTCACCTGCGGTGCAGCCAGTCCGATCTGCTCCAGCTCCCTGTAATGCCGAAAAACCCTGCGGGGTACATCGTCGTACATCACCTCTCCGTCATTCATTACAACGATCCGCTCCACGTATTTCGCCACATCCTCCATGCTGTGAGAAACCAGAAGAACAGTGATCTCTCTCTCCCTGTGAAGCTTTGCGATCTGATCCAGAATCTCATCTCTGCCTCTGGGGTCAAGCCCGGCTGTAGGCTCATCCAGGATCAGTACTTCGGGATGCATCGCCAGAATTCCGGCAATGGCCACACGCCTTTTCTGTCCACCGGAAAGCTCAAAGGGTGATTTCCGGTAATACTTTTCCTTGAGACCTACCTGCTGCAACGCTTCCAGTGCGCGGGCTTCCACTTCCTCCTTCGCCAGTCCCTGGTTTCTAGGACCAAAACACACATCTGTGAATACGTCTATCTCAAAAAGCTGATGCTCCGGATACTGAAACACGAGCCCTACCTTACTGCGCAATGCACGCAGATCGTAACCTTCCCGGTAGATATCCTCCCCATTGTAGAAGATCCTGCCGCTGGTTCCTTTCATCAATCCGTTCAGATGCTGGATCAGCGTGGATTTTCCCGAACCTGTATGCCCGATGATCCCGATAAACTGTCCGTTCTCAATCTCCAGATTCACATCATTCAGTGCTTTTTTTTCAAAAGCTGTCCCTTCCCCGTAAACATAACTAAGATTTTCTATTTTAATCGACATAATTCTTCCACCAATTCATCTACTGTCAGGATACCGTCTGCTATGGGCATTCCTGCTTTCTTCAGTTCATGCGCCAGCAGCGTCACCTGAGGAACATCCAGCCGGTATTCTTTCAGTTTCTCCACCTGTGAAAAGATTTCCTTCGGTGTTCCCTGCATAACTACTTTTCCCTCATCCATCACAATGACCTTATCCGCATAGATCACTTCTTCCATGTAATGTGTAATCAGCAGAACTGTCACATCCTCCACCTGATTCAGGGCACGCACTGTGCGGATGACTTCCTTTCGTCCGGTAGGATCCAGCATGGCCGTAGGCTCATCCAGAACAATACATTTTGGATGCATCGCTACGACACCTGCAATGGCCACACGCTGTTTCTGTCCTCCGGAAAGCTTATTGGGAGATCTCTTCCGGTATTTCCACATTCCTACTGATTTCAGACTTTCTTCCACACGTTCCCAGATCTCCTCTGTGGGAATCCCCATATTTTCCGGTCCAAATCCCACATCCTCCTCGACCACTGTGCCGATAATCTGATTGTCCGGATTCTGAAACACCATTCCGGCACTCTGACGGACATCCCAGACATTCTCTTCCATTGAGGTATCCTTTCCATCCACATACAGCGTACCCTCATTCGGCACCAGAATCGCGTTTATATGCTTCGCCAGCGTCGATTTGCCCGAACCGTTATGCCCGAGGATCGCAACAAAATCACCGCGTTTTACATCCAGATCAACCCCGTCAATCGCACGGTTTACGGATGCCACCCCGCCATCCTCTCCATATTTCCTATATTCATAAACAAGTTTTTTTCCTTCAATAATTCCCATTCCTGCTGTTTAACTCCTCCAGAAGCTGGCAGCCGCCTGTACAGCTTCTCAACCTGTTCCTCTTTTCAAATCCCATCGATCACTGTTCAGAGCTCATTCGCAAAAACGCCTCTGCGAGGCTTTCCTTTTGCGAATGTCGGGCTCTCGCCCTATAGATTTATCATATTTGCCTTTGGTGAGCAAGCTCCCCACGGCAAATATGATAAATCTGCATGGCTCTGAACAGTTACGCACATTGTAATCTATTTATGTGGGAAATACAAGATTTTTATGTTATCATCTGCAGAAAACCCTTATTTCTTTCTGATCCCTTCGGATTTCCTGAAACGACAGTTTTTCGATCAGTCGCAGGGATTCCCTGTTATTCTCGTGAATACGTGCATAAATTTTCTCAGCTCCAAGTTCAGCAAATCCGTAATGAAGGATTGCTCTGACAGACTCCATCCCGTATCCCTGACGCTGATATTCTCTGCTGATCATATAGCCAAGCTCCAGTATACTCTCTCCCTGGTATTCAGCATTTTCAAGTCCGGCCCTTCCAATGATTTTTCCGCTGGATCCTTCAATGACTGTCCACATTCCATAGCCATAGAATGGATACATATGGCTGATATAAGCCTGAAATGTTTCCCGCTCCTCTTCCTTCGTTCCGGGAAGTCCCGGCATATATGCTGTGATCCCCGGTTCCTGATAAATGCTGTATAGTGCATGGAAATCCTCCGGAATGCTTTCCCTGATCAACAGCCTTTCTGTCTGGGCAATCGTCCATGGAAGGCCGAAATGCCGTCTGTATACCCGCAAGAAAAATTCCGCATCCAGTTCATCAAACCCCTGTACTACCATATCCGCATGGTAGATGGTCTTTCCCGAAATCTCGTATCCTGCACAGGCAATATTTCTCTCTGAGGCTTTTTTAACTGTACTCTGCCTGTCTGTAATAATCAGACTCTCCTTCAGATCAGTGTCCGATGCTTTCCAGCTCTCTTCCGTCAGTTCCAGGAGCTCATAATGCTTCTTTTGAAAATCATTGACCAGGGCCTGAAAGGATCTCTCCTCTCTGCACGGTCTGCCAAGCTCTATGTAGATTCTTTTCAATACCGATACTCTCCTCTCTGGCAAGATACTCTCCTCTCTGGCAAGAACTGCTTGCCACCGGCAATAAATCATATTATACTCAAAGAAACAGATCCGGCTGCCGTACATGGCAGCCTGTTTCTGAAAATCAGCGTAGCTGTTCAGCTAAGAAAGGAAGAAACGAAATGGCACAGAATCCAATCGTAACTATTACAATGGAAAACGGCGATGTAATGAAAGCAGAACTGTATCCTGAAATTGCACCAAACAGCGTAAACAATTTTATCAGTCTGGTAAAAAAAGGCTTCTATGATGGTCTGATTTTCCACAGAGTCATCAACGGATTTATGATCCAGGGTGGATGTCCGAACGGAAACGGTATGGGCGGCCCCGGTTATACGATTAAAGGTGAATTTTCCCAGAACGGATTTACCAACCAGTTCCGACACACCCCGGGTGTACTTTCCATGGCAAGAGCCATGCATCCTGACTCCGCCGGCTCCCAGTTCTTTATTATGCACAAAGCCGCACCTCATCTGGATGGCTCTTATGCGGCATTCGGCAAAGTCGTTGAAGGCATGGATGTGGTAAACAAAATTGCAGAAGTAGATACCGACTACAGCGACCGTCCGCTGGATCCGCAGAAGATCCGATCCATGACTGTGGAAACCTTTGGCGTGGAGTATCCGGAACCTGTGAAATGCTGAGTCCCGGTCCCTCTTCACATGCGCATGTGCATCCCCTGGAGGGTTTATGATATCGGAAATTCAGAGAAATTTCCGATATCAATGAGAAAAAGGACTGTTTTACGCAGTCCTTTTTTTGCTGTTGCTGCCATTTTTTCGAGTCTCTACGGACTATAAACATCATCTTGACACTCCCCACAGCTAAAGCAGGGGGATTCTTGTTTCAACCACTACT
>UQCM01000053.1 GCA_900539525.1 uncultured Blautia sp. | reverse complement strand
TTCTCAACCTTCTTTCTCGGAATTCCTTATATTTGTATTATACAAGAAGCTCCTTATATTAATTTTAGAATTTCAATCCACGACCTCCCGAGGAGGTCGACAATCCCCGTCAGGAGGTAAAAACATGAATATAATAATATTTCAATCCACGACCTCCCGAGGAGGTCGACATAGTCATACTTTCGAAGTTGTTTTTCTGACAATATTTCAATCCACGACCTCCCGAGGAGGTCGACGATTGTGGGCGGCAAGTACAGGGTGACAGAGGCATATTTCAATCCACGACCTCCCGAGGAGGTCGACGTTATGTGGTATTCTGGAAGAGTGCAATATCAACATTTCAATCCACGACCTCCCGAGGAGGTCGACTATCCAACAGGAGATATCTCGGACAGTAGCGGAATTTCAATCCACGACCTCCCGAGGAGGTCGACAGGAGGTGGTAACGTGGCGATAACGATGATGGTATTTCAATCCACGACCTCCCGAGGAGGTCGACTTGAAGCGTACCTTTAAACGTACCTCCGGCGGCTTCTATTTCAATCCACGACCTCCCGAGGAGGTCGACCAACCTGGGAACATTGACATACGCAGGCGATGGCATTTCAATCCACGACCTCCCGAGGAGGTCGACCGATCTCGTCGGGATTAACGGAGCAGCAGCCTGACATTTCAATCCACGACCTCCCGAGGAGGTCGACTTGGAAAGATGAACCTGTTAGACTGATGGCGGTATTTCAATCCACGACCTCCCGAGGAGGTCGACCAGCAGGTATTTTCAATAATATTTCGCTTGATTTATTTCAATCCACGACCTCCCGAGGAGGTCGACCAGATTCTTGGAATATCACGGACGGCACGGGCACATTTCAATCCACGACCTCCCGAGGAGGTCGACTTTCCGTGAAATCTTCTTAAGAAGATAGATGAAATTTCAATCCACGACCTCCCGAGGAGGTCGACACGGTAAAATTGACAGGCGGTGATATCAATGTCAAATTTCAATCCACGACCTCCCGAGGAGGTCGACACGACCCAAACGGGGAGAGCGGGCAGCAGAAAAAGTATTTCAATCCACGACCTCCCGAGGAGGTCGACAGATGCAGGTGATGTGTGACGAAATCCGGAGAATATTTCAATCCACGACCTCCCGAGGAGGTCGACAGCAGCGCGGGAAGCAGAGGGGAATACAGGGCAATATTTCAATCCACGACCTCCCGAGGAGGTCGACAGCAATTTAAGCTATTTTTTCTTCTTAAATTGCAACTATATTTGTTACTTTTTCACAATATACTCTTTAAATATTTACTTTTATTCGTTTTCACCTTGCTAATAATTCAAAATCAACATTTTTCCTGGTGCGAATCTCATGGGAAATCTCTGCGAACTTGATATCCGCACTACAATATCAGTGTATCTGTAACATCAAATCCCGGCTTGGCACCTATGTGTTCTACTTTATTTTTATATTTATCTCCCAGGTAATAGAATCTGAGACTGTCCACCTCCTTATCAATAATTTTTTCCAATATGTCTTTTACCTGTCTGCATTTTGCAGCATCCAGTTGACATTCAAATACAGAATTCTGTACTCTATGTCCATAATTCAAACATTCCTTCGCGACCTTCCTAAGCCTTCTTTTTCCTGCTTCCGTTTGTGTGTTTACATCGTATGTAATTAAAACAAGCATGTCTCACCTACTTCCAGAAAAATGGCGGATATTCATCCAGATCACCACGAAGGTACCTGGCTAAAAGCATACTCTGAGCATATGGTGCCATTCCCCATTCTATTTTTTCACCAAGAAACGGATGTTTAATTGCTTCCTGTTTTTTTGACTGCCAGGCAGATAAAAATACCTTTCTGCCTTCGTCATTCAAAACAACTGAACCATTTTCTCTTTTTATGAAATGCTCCTGCTTGATTATCCTTTTATTGATTAATGTTAAAACAAAACGATCCGCCATGACGCTTCTGAATTCTTCCATAAGATCCAGTGCCAGAGACATCCTTCCGGGGCGGTCTGTATGAAAAAAACCTACATAAGGATCCAGACCCACTGCTTCCAGCGCCGATCCGCACATTCCAGCTAATAAAGAATACGCAAATGATAACATTGCATTTACATTATCCAATGGCGGACGTTTATTTCTCCCATGAAAGTAAAAATTATCCTTTTGCTGCAAAATCAATTCATCAAACACAGAAAAATATACAGATGCCGCTTCACCCTCTAATCCCAGCAGTATATCGGCATCCTCACACTTTCTAATATTTTCAAGACTATGTGCCAGAAATGACGTTTTCTTCTTTATTCTTTCCACATCCAAACGTAAGGCATAATCTCTGGAGGCTCTTTCTAAAACCCATCTGGCATTATATACCTTTCCCAAGATAAAATTGCGTGCCACCTGAACACTTATCTGTCTATCCTCACTGATTCGATACTGCTGTTTTCTCAGGATTACATTTCCTTTTACTTCGCCTGTAACTCTGGCCAGAAAGCGACCGTTTCCAGCCATAAAGGATAAACCAATGGATCTCTGAGCACAGGCCCCCATAAGAGCCGGACTGGCTCCTATATAGCCAAACGTTACAATATCCTGAAGATTATGCAACGGAACTCTTCCGATCTCCTTCTGTTCTTCCAGTACAACAACATTCTCACCATCCAGTGACAGATATTTGTTTCCTGATGTTACATATAACGTGTTTAAAAGTCTTTTCATTCCTTTTCCTCTTCCAACATCATTTTTTCAATATATCCGGAAACAGATGTCTTTTTATTTAAAACCGGAAGACATATATCTTTCAAAGAGCAGGCATAGCATTTCTTACTGCTTTTTACCTTCGGTGTATACTGCTGAGCAAAATATTTGTGCATCTCAGAGAATATACTTTTTACTTTATCCCTGACTTCATTGGTGAAATCCACTTTCATCCGATGTCTTGTCTCTCCATAATAAATATATCCATACGGAATCATGCAGCAGAGCATCTCTTCCAGACACAATGCCTGTGCCGTTACCTGCAAAATATCCGAATCATCCGCTTTAGGTTTTCCTCTTTTATATTCCACAGGAATCACACTGTATGTTCCATCCCGTCCAGACAGTGTAATGCCATCTTTCGTTTTGTGAAATTCTACCACATCACATTCGCCGCTCACTCCCATTTCACGGGAGTGAATCGGCATTGCCCGTGCAACCAGCAGATCTCCTCTTTTTTCTTTAAAAGTGGCATCGTGAGCATTTTCATGAAGAATTTTCCCCTCTACAGTTCTCACATTCTCCTGCCATTGCATTTCAATATAAGCCAGAGCCCATTGTCTCCGGCAAAATACAAAGTGTTGAATTCCGGATAACTGAAGAAATTCATCTTCATTATACAAAATCATATACCTCCGGTTTTATACACCCTTCCACATTCCACTCAATGCTATAGTCCTGAAGCTTCAATGGGCGTTCTACATTAGAATTGATAGAAAATCCTCTCTGGATCTTTCCACTGGAAATCGCCGGTGTTTTCTCTTCATGCTGCCACCAATATAATTTGCAGACTTCCATACTTCCTTCTGGCCTTGCTGATGATGCATCATTTTCAAACAGCGTTTTTAATGCTTCTTTCAAAAGTTCCGCATCCTCCTGACTGAACCCTGTCTTTTCAGCCAGCTGAACATTCACACTCCCCATCACTTTATAAACCGCAAATCCAACTCTATGCTTGGTTCCCATAGTATCAGATGCCTTGCTTTCTTTTCCAGCTTCACTATTTACACTCTTTGTAATCTGCATACTGATAATATCAATCGGTGATAAACTCACCGCCTGATGAATAGAAACCGGACCTCTTACACCAAATGAGACCGGAATTGCCTTGAATGCAAAGACCTGTCCAAACGCTCTCACATCAATCCATTCCCTGCAGGCAATCTGTGCACACAAATCCCTGTTTGCATTCTTTTTGTTAGCGATCTGTGCCTTTAATTCCTCGCATCCGTCTGCACGATCTTTCAAGCTTGTATAGGTATCATCTGAACGATCATCCGACTGTACAAATATTCTCTGTCCCAGATCCTGAAGACGGTTTCTTATTTTTCTCTTTATGCATACATCTGAAATCTCTCCATATCCGTTCAGATTAATACGCGGGCGATTACCATTCAACGGATCTCCGTTTGGATTTGCATTACATACACTGATAAATAACGTAAAATCAATTTTTCCTTTCAATTCACTCATGATCTGCTACCTCCTCTTTCTTTTCCTGTTTATAACTTTTCATATCATATGACTGGCTGTGAAAGCCCAGCAAATACAGCCCGTCTAATCTGCTGTTATTTCTATACTCCTGTGTTTCGAATAACTGATTGATCTCATCCATCAGATTCTCATAATAACGCCTTTCCACAGGCTTTAATTTGTTCAAATATGGCTGAAGATTTTCTTCAATTACCTTCCATGTTTCAAACGGACGCTGTGAGAATGTACTCATATATCTTTTCGCATTCGTGACTCTCATGCTGTCTTTCTCCTGATCAAACGTGCGGTATTCTATTCTGTCCGCAATTGCCAGCAAACGTCCGTACAAATAATTCCTGTCCTTACATGTTTTATCCAATGCCACTGTCCATTCCTCCTTATTCCCTGCTTCCCCTCTTTGTTTTTTAACCATAGAGCATGCAAGACTCAAAATTCTTTCCCAGTTTTTTCTGTTTTTATATGCCATAGGCGTTGAAGCTCTGTCCACCGCTCTTGAAACAAAATCATAAGGAATCCTCTGCCCGTCCCAGATACACGGTATCAGCCTTTTTGCAACCTCCGCATATAGCTTTTTACTATTTTTCTCAACAATCGTCAGGCTTCCGTTACTTTCCAATCCAAACAGAAGATCTGCAACATCTCTTACGCCTACCATGCCCCAAAACTTTATTCTTTCTCCATCTTTCCATTTTTCGTGGATCCATTCACAGCTCTTATGCCACTTTTCTATGTTCTCAAGATAGCGTGAAGATTCCATTGTCTTTGTCTCTATCAGAGACAGTCTCCCTGTTGTTGCCGCATCGACTCCCAGCAAAATCATAGAAGACGTATTACTGATTTTTTTCCCATACCCATTTAATGCCTTATAAAACTCCTCAGCTGTAATCGGATTTCCATCAGATACTTCATCCGTTTCTTCTTCCTCCCCCCATTCGTCCTCGTAATCTGTAACAATCTTGTCAGTATCTGCATCCCATTTTGGCATAGAAAGCTTATTCGACTCCCAGGTGACAACTGTCATCGTATCAAAAAATGTTCCCTGTTTTCTGATAATCCACTTCAATGCATTGTGTAATTTTTGAGAGGTTTCCTTGCCTACGGCAAATGCCTCCTCTTTTTCTGCAAAACGCCCACGATATGTAAAATTCTGGCTGTCATTTGCAGAAATCAGTTTCGCTCCGTCACCCTCGTTGCGTATCTTCTTTGAATGCAAGTAAGAAATCTCCTCAATATTACCACTCAAATAACAAAGTCCCTTTTCCTTTTCCAGAGAATGGCTATATGCAATGTAACATTTCTGTAGGGACTGATCCTTCCAGCATTCATCCGGAAGCAGATCGTTTTCCGAATGATTTTCTAAAGACCGTATAATAAACCGTACAAAAGATTTTGTCTGAGGAATTCCCTGTATTGCTTCTTTTTCTGTCAGGACACCATTTTCATCTAATTTCAGAACTTTTTCTTCCAGAAGATCTCCAATCAGTGTTCCCTTCTTCAAGTAAGCATAAATCGCCTGCACCTTCCTGTGAGAATAATCAGACTGACACCATTTTTCCAATTGGGCGATATACAATTCGAAACACTGCCCGTCATCCCCGCAATACTTCTGATAATCTCCTGCAAGATATTTCAGATTATCACAAAGTGGATGCGGTTCTTTTCCTGCCGTACGGCTGCCCGACTTCTCTGTGACCGGTATAATTGTAAATTTGTCTCCATTGTCTACCGTACCGGCATGCAGAAACGTACCATTTTCATCAATCGTCACTTCTATCTGCGCCGTCGCCGTCGTATGGAATGGCGGCAGAAGTACATATGGCATATCCCGCCTGTACTCTATAATTCCTGCCTTATCACTGTTTTTTTCATACAGATCAATAAGTTCCCCGACCCAGTTCACTCACTCACCCCCTCGCTGATAAATTCATCCAATCCTGAAAAGTTGCCTTCCCCGAAAATCTTCATTTGCATTTCCCGAATGTGTCGCTTCTGTACACACTCTTCCGGTCTGGCAAACTCTATAATCCCGCCTTTTTTCATGACCGGTTTCCAGAAACGCACTGTCATCTTTCCCTGATCTTCAGGCAAAACCGCTTCATCCGCATAAGTAATTCCATGATACATAAACCCATAGTCCAGTTCCCCTGTCATTGTATCATAGAAGCTTTCACCCTCTCCGAATACGCAGGGTTCCGCAAAAGCCTGACATTCTCTTGCTCCCAGAAAAATATCTCTCCTGCCTCCCCGTTCTACCATTCTTTTCGCAATATTATGGTGTTTGTATTCATTTCTATCCTGTTCCAATTCCGGGCGGTTAAGGTTAAATTCAAAATGTGCCCTGACCTGATACCTCACATCTTTCAGGTATGTGTAATATGCCAGTTCATTTCCGCCATTATACGCGACCGGACGTATTCCTTTCGTTTCCGTCTGAACCGGATTCATGACACGCACTGCATCAATGATCCAGACGATTGTAGGCTTCCAGTAAATACTCTCCACAATTCCCTTCAATGCTCCGTAGGTCGGTATATGGTAACTCGTTTTCTCTCCTCCTGCACGCATAACCGGATCCGAAAATAAAGCGTATGGACCGTAAACTTCAAATTCTATTGTATTTCTGTATATTTTCAAAATTTCTTCACCTCCTACATGATCAAATTTTTCATTTTCGGCTCTTTCGATACCCCAATATCACTATCATAATAATCTTCACTGAGCACCAGAATTTCATTCTGACAGATCAGCCGCACAGAATTATTTAATTTATCTCTTCTTGCTGCTGAAATCCCCACCGTATACCTTTGCAGCTTTCTCAATTCCCTTCGCTTCTCATCTGCCTTTATATAATTGTCCTCCAGTCTTCTGATTGACGCTTTCGCCTTCTCATCGTATGGAACGATGATATTTACCTTGCACTCATCAGAAATCACTTCGAACTCCCTTCCGGCGGTCTGGAAAGCCTGTGCAAACGGTGACTTCAGCCTTCGCCGGTCATGGGAACGTTCATACTGCTTTCGTCCCGTTTCATTTTTTCCAAGCAGCTCAACCAGTGTCATCTGAGAATCCTTTAACTGAAATTCCGTTCCCTTTTTGCCAAGCTGAAAGAAAAGATTTTTATAATACTCTCTTATCGCCTCCTGGGAGTCCAGAGAATACTTGAATTTTTCAGGATTATTTCCAAAATCATCCAGCACCTTCTGCAGAGCGGACTGCGCCATCCGAATCTCCTTTAAACGGCTCAGATTCTCTGCCTCCTTAGACATCTGTACAATATAGACAACTCCCATATCCCCCAGCTCTTTATGTCGATTGCACCTTCCCGCCGCCTGGATCACATTGTCCAGCCCGGCTTTTGAACGTACTACACAGCCGAACGAGAAATTGACGCCCGCTTCAACCACGCTCGTGCTGACACAGACTACTCTTTCTCCTTTCTTTAATTTCTCCCTGATTTCTTTCAGCTTGTCCAGCTTATGTTCTGCGCACATATTATTACTCAGATGAAAAAACTGACATTCGCTGCCGTTATATTCTGTTTTTAAAACCTGGAAAAGCTCCCGTGCACAGGTCGTCGTATTGACAATCACCAATACACTTTTATATATTCCTATTTTCTCCAGCACAAAATCTTTTAAATTCGAAATTTCCATACCTCCGGGACAAAGCCTGGTCATGTCTACGATTTCTGTTCTCTTAAAAGCCTCTGCGTATTTTTCAAATGCTCCCGCCATCTCAACACATTTACCGACAGCATTCTTCTTCGCAGGTGCCAGAGAGGGCTGTGTAGCAGAACATAAGATCACAGTTGTATTACAAAATGCTGTCAGAAAATTCACCGCCAGGTGAAACAATTCCGTACACTTAAACGGAATAGCCTGTACCTCATCAAAAATAATAATACTGTTACATAAGGTATGCATCCTTCGGATGCAGCTCTTCTGCCCAAGAAATAATGTATTTAATATCTGCACAGCCGTCGTGACGATGATCGGAGAATCCCATGTCTCTGTCAGTTCCCGATATTTTTTCTCCTCTTTTTCATCCTCACAGACCACATTGCAGTGATGTTCGAGAACAATTTCCGGATTCCCGACAGCCATCCTGATCTCTTTCGCATTTTGCTCTAAGATCGAATTGAACGGCGCTACATAAATGATATGCTGTTTCTTCTTTTCGATCGCATGATGAAGAGCAAACCGCAGACTGCTCAATGTTTTTCCTGCACCCGTGGGAACAGTCAGCCTGTAAAGACTTTGCTCCTCTTTTGCCGCAGTCATACACAAGTCTGAAATTTCCTGCCGGTATGCATTCAGCAGACTTCCATTTCCAGGATCCTTTTGCACCTGTTCCCGGAGATAATCCTCAAAGTAATCCCGGCTTTTCTCCCATATCGCCTGTGTTTTTTCAATGGACAGCCTTTCCGGCAAAGGGACATTCTGAAAAAAGCAGGCCGTATCTGTCCAGTCACTGTCTATCAGAACAGACAAGAGCAGACGGGCATACATTCCGATATAGAAATAACTGTTCCCCTTCGTATTGTCACCTAACAGAAACCCGTCAATTTTTTTCTTAATATTTCTGAATTCACTGCATGCATTTTCAAACTTCTCTTTTAAAACATTTTCATCAGAGATTTGAAAAAATCTTTGTTTTATGACCTCATAGTCAATATTCTTTTCCGACCGTTTTTCTTCTAACGTCTGACCTGTCTTTAAATCTATACAGTCTTGAAGACCATGATGCGAATAGATCATCATACTGATCAGTTCCGCAACGATACTTCCTTTTTTCAGTTCACCGGCAATCCGCCCTCCTGCTGTGGAATGATCCAAATCATGCCTGTGAACAGCATCTCCATATTTCAGAATTTTCTCAAAGTCATTCTGTATTTCCGGGCTCAGTTTGCCTGCATCATGTAAAAAATTTTGAATATAAGATATATTTTTCAGCTCCGAAAGCGGACATATTTTTCCAGCAAATTCCGCTACATTGTCTCGATGATCTTCAAACGATTGCTTTCTTCCAGTCTCATACACTACATGTGCCATATATTCTTCTTTGAAAGTATTTTTTCTGTTTGCATCACCATCATTACCTTCCATAGAACACCTCTTTTGTATTATTCACAATATTATTCTGTTTCTTCTTCCTATTTTGTGCATTTGTACTATATTTTATCAGACAAATTATGATTATGCAAGTACAGTATCACTAAAATATGATATCTTAAAACAAAAACTCGGAGTCTTCTTCGAATTTCCCTTTCTTCATACATAGTTCTCACCATGTGGATTTATAAAATATGTTGGGGTCAAAAGTATTTGACCCCATGATTAAAAACCATAAATCCACATGGCTGCGAACAGTTACAAGCACAATTTACCTTCTCAGCACCCTGTAAAGGCTTGCCTGGCGTATTGGATAGAAAATATCATCCTTCCTTATATGTTTGTTTCTTTCTTTTATTCCACAGTCGGTATTTGTTTCAATCCGCAGTCGGTAATTAAACAGAGTCTGACAATGTCGGGAAACCGACGGATCCATTCTTCGTGTCAGTGGGGATACCGTTTTCTCTCTGCCTCCACTGCCGTTTAATTTTTCATGCCAATTCATCCTCTACCTGTAAAGGTGATGAATCCCTAGAAATTTTGATAACATTTAAATCCGGAATTTTTGAGATAATAGCAAATCTGTATTTTCTTCCAGGATATCGCAAACAACTTCGTACGAACAAAATTCCTGCTGTACGGGTTCTTACAATACCCACAGTTTTGCTTTTCTTCGATTTTGATTAATTTCACAGAAAAGCCTCCTTCCATAATTTTCTTTTAAAAATCGGGGTAGAAAGCTTTACAGATCTTAGATTTCCGTGTAGAATAGATTTGCTGTTAGCTATTCATATCACTCAAAGATTTGGATAAGCTTTCTACCAGACCATCATGCACGGCCAATGCTTGATGGTCTTTTTTAATATATCATTCTTTTTATATTCTGTCAATACTCTTATTTGCTCTTTTATAATTTACCTTATATAAATGTAAATTAATTTTACTCAATGTTTACAGCGGTTAATTTCTTAACCGCCATAAACATCAGTTATAGATAACCCTATATTCATGTTTTTCAATCCACAGGCACATTCTATTGGCACTCCTGCAAATTTACTGTGCCCGACCTATATGGAACAATGCAAGATACTCTCTTTTCTGCATCGCTTCCATATAAAATAATGTTAAAGTCAATAGCATTTGACTCTGACATCATTTCTCGCTCATTATACGGGATTTTCCATCTGATGACAAGCTACTTTTATAATAGCACTGTCATATACCTGCAGATGTCAAATCATATTGCGCACAACGCATTTCTTCAAAGACAGCAACAAAAGCACAATCCCAATCCCAGTCAGAATATGCCCGATTCCTGCAATTCCGGAAATAGCACTGCTCGCAGCCGCAGAAAGGGAAATCCCCTTTACTTCTGTAATTCCACGCACAACCATCATAATAGCAGTAATCGGACCCCCCACGTTATAAACACCAAGAAATACACGGAACATTTTCTGATCTTTGAGTTCGTACTGTCCTGCAAATAATGACACGATCAGAAATACCACCATTCCGAGCATAAACAGATGTGTATGTACTTTTCCCAGCCTCGTTACTCCTGTATATCCGTTCCATTTGGTAAATTCCCGGTAGAATACACCGCCCACCATAGCGGCAACTGCATAAACCAGGGAATAGTTTAGATATTTCTTCATCTTGCTTTTTCTCCCTTCATGGCACAATATCCCATCACGACCGCCCATACATCAGCACAGGTTTTTGGAATCATCAGCATTCCTGCCACCGGCACTGCGTCCGCAAACAGTACAACCGGCAGGTAACCAAAGTAATACATCAAAAACTGTCATTGTAACTCAAGCCTCTGCTGCTCATATTCACAATGCCTTTCCAGCCGTGTCGGCACTCTGTGCAGTGCAAAGTCCAGGAACCTGTCATCATAGATCCATGGTTCCAGTTCCTCACGCTCCAGAAGTAACGGCATCCTGTCATGAACCTTCTCCACAGAGGCATTGGCCGCTGTGGTGAGGATGATATAGCGGTCTTCATTCTGAAAGCAGTTGTAAAATCCGGCCATGTACAGGATCGGACTGTCGAAACGTGAAAATGTCACCTTTGTCTTTTCTGCATCCCATTCGTAAAAATGCTTTGCCGGAATGATGCATCTTCTGTGCAGAACACTGTCCCGGAATCCCTTCTTTTCCAATACGGTCTCTGCCCTGGCGTTGATCAGAAGCCCCTTGCGCTGATATTGCGGAAATCCCCATCGCATGAGCTCTGCTGATAATGCCGTCTGCCGTCCTGTCAGCACCGTGGATATCTCCGATGGATGAATGTCTCCGGACAGATGTCCTCGGTTCTTCCGGTCAAGTTCTTTGACAATCTTCTCTATTTCCCTGGCTGTATCATCATCCACATAATATCTTCCGCACATTTCTGTCTTACTTCCTTTCTATCAGACTTCTGTATTCCCTGCCTTCCATCATACTCTTACCGCATAGCCCGCTCAGATAGATTCTGACCAGCTGCATACCTGCTTACTGCGAGTCTGGCACACTACACCCGCCGGGAACTTATTTTTCTCAATCATTCCCGTTCCTGTTTACTCCGTGAGCAGTAACTACTACTCTCTGTGTTCATAATCCGGCCGTATCATGTCCCACGTATGTTCCCGTATATGATACAACAGGATAAAATCATATACTCTGTCATCCACAATGGTCCTGCAGTCAAAACGCTGACAATAGATTCCCGCATACTTCTTCTGTTCCTGGCTGATGATATGAATATCCCGCAACACCTGAATACAGCCATCATCGTCCTCGTACTTTACCAGTCGGGGCATGACCCTGCCCGTCGATGTAAACCAGCAGTCCACAGCGACTTTCTGCCAGTGCCCCGTGATTCCTTTCTCTTCTGCTATTTCTGAGCCGGAACTCACAACAAACCCCATACATACCTCCTTCCTAATCTATCTTTACCTTTGTGTAGTCAACCGTCCGCTTTTCCCGGCTGATGCCGCCTCCGATATGGTCGATCCGGCTTCCCACAAATGCTGCCCGCTTCATGGAATCGTTCCCGTATCTCTTCCGGATCCCGTCTACCGCCGCATCCAGCTTTGCAAGCTTTTCATAATCGGTATCGTCAAACATATCGACCTGCCTCATGTTCATACCGTCCCTGATGCGTCCGGTATGGATCCCGAGATGACGGATCGGCGTGCCATCCCACAGCTCGTCAAACAACCGGCAGGCATATTTGTAGATCTCAAGGGTGATACTGGTAGCATTCTGCAGGGTCAACTGATGACTGGCATATCTGAGATCAAAGCTTTTGATCCCTACAGCGATCACTTCCGCACGCACTCCTGCCTCCCGCAGCCTGGCTCCCACCGTTTCCGCCAGTGACAGAAGTACCAGCCTGGCAGTCGACGCGTCACACACATCAAAGGCAATCGTTGTACTGTTTCCGTATCCCTTTGCAGCCGGTGCTTCCGGTTCCACCACAGACACATCGATTCCATTGGCAAATCCCCAGATCACTTCTCCCTGTTTCTTCAGATGACTCTTCAGCATATCCGGATCTGCCTTTGCCAGATCGCCGATCGTGCGGATGCCAAGGGCGAACAGCTTCCTGGCGGTTGCCCTTCCCACAAAAAAGAGATCGGATACCGGAAGAGGCCACATTTTCTTTTCTATCTCATTCTTCCACAGGGTATGCGTCCGGTCAGGCTTCTGAAAGTCACCGGCCATCTTAGCCAGCAGCTTATTCTCAGATACACCGATATTTACGGTAAATCCAAGCTCCCGTCTGATCTGTTCCCGTATCCGATCGGCAACAGCTTCCGGTTCTCCCCAGAGCTGTATCGTGCCTGACATATCGATAAATGCCTCGTCCACCGAATACTGCTCCACCTCCGGAGAATACTGCCGAAGAATCTCCATAAATGCCCTGGAACACTCGTCATACAAATGATAATTCGGAGGCACCAGCATAAGCTGCGGACACTTCTGTCTGGCCTCGACAATACTCTCGCCGGTCTTTATCCCATACTTTTTGGCCGGGATCGATTTGGCCAGGATGATGCCGTGCCTCATAGCCATATCTCCACCGACCGCAGCAACCTCCTCGCGCAGATCCACCCTGCCTCCCAGATGATACAACCGGTAAACTGCCTCCCAGCTCAGAAAAGCAGAATTGACATCAATATGAAAGATAACCCTGTTCATCTATGATCCTCCTTATGCCTTACATTATACAAGAACATTTGTTCGATTTCAAGAGGGAATATTTGTTATCTTCCAGGCATGCGAGTGCGCAGTCACTGTTCACTCCTTGACCAGTAACACGTTTTACGGTGCACAGAGATTATGCATACTGCATAATCTCGCACTGCTACTCTCAGGTTTTCTATAAAAAAAGGCACGCAACCATTTTCATGATTGAATGTCCTTTTTTAATAATCCTAATCCCTCTTCCCGATCAGAACGTTCTTCCCCTGAAAAGCAAATCCATACTTGTGAATATGTTCTTTTGGAATCCCTCTGGCCACAAGAGCTGCTTCATACTGCTTCTCTTCGATTTGGGTAAGAGCAGCCTGCAGGGTATCATCAAGCTTGCCCTCTTTTCTTGGATTGTACACTTTAAATTCCAGTATCATGGCATCCTTCTCCCGGTCTCCTGGCTCGAGCATCACATCATATCTTCCAAACCCGCTTTCCCGGTTGGAGGTTGTGACATATTCCTCTGACAGCTCCACCAGGAGCCCCAGCACAAATCCATGATAAAAACGCTCCGGTCCTTCTTCTGACGGGCTTGTTCCCGTATCAAAGTAGCTGAAGCTCTGCAATGCCACCCGGTTCATGTACTCGTTCATCGCCTCTACATCTCCATCCAGGAGAGCTTTCACAAAGCCATTATAGTATCTCTTTACCGGGCGGAACCAGCCACGCACCATGTTGTAAAACATATCCAGCACTTCCCCGTTCGTGATGCTTAACTCATACTGTAATTCCTTTCCGAACCCGAATGCCGTCGGACGTTCATATCCGCATACTTTAAGATAACCGCTGGCAAGCAGCAGACTCCAGACAGCGGATTCACTTTCATCGAGCCGGTCATATACGATCTGCTCATCGATCGGGCAGCGGATCACCTCACCCCGGAGCAGTGCCTCAAACGATGTCTTTACCTCGCCGTCTCCTTCCCGGATCAGTTTGTTCACCAGGCTGTTGGAGCTGGTATTTGCCCAGTAAGTCGTCAATATCCCCGTGTCCAGAAAATTCAGAATGGACCAGGGATTGTAAATGTCCCTGTGGCTTCCAAAAACAAAGCCGTCATACCACTGCCTGACACCTTCCTGCTCATCTTCCAGACCACACTCCTTAAGCGCCGCCAATACCTCCTGCTCCGTAAATCCAAAAGATGTGGCATATTCATCTGACGTAGTGGTTACCACCTTCAGGTTATTTAAGTCCGAGAAGACAGATTCCTTACTCACTCTTGTAATTCCTGTCATGATCCCGCGCTCCAGATACGGGTTCGTCTTGAAAGTGGAGTTGAACAGACTTCTGGTAAAAGCCACCAGCTCATCCCAGTAGCCATCTACATATGCCTCCTGCATGGGAGTATCATACTCATCCAGAAGAATGATTACTTCTTTTCCATAATGACGGGAAAGGAAACCTGATAACTGGTAAAGTGCCGATGTAGCATCCGTGTTACGGATCTCCATTGACAGCATCCTGTCAAAAAATGCTCTGTCCGCCTTTGTCATTACCTCACTTTCCATTAAAAAGGAGTATTTGACATACAGATTTCTCAGAATCTCACAGATTTTTTCCCTGGTTCCGATAAAATCCGGCTCTTTCACCCTGGCAAAAGACAGACTGATGACCGGCCATGTTCCCTGCATCTGCCTGTACTTCTCATCTTCCCAGATGGAAAGCCCCTCAAACAGATCTCCCCGTCCTGCGTAATCAATGGAGAAGAACTGCTCTACCATGCTCATGTTCAGGGTCTTCCCGAAGCGGCGCGGACGGGTGATCAGCGTCACATCGTCCCTGCTCTCCCACCATTCCCGGATAAAATCTGTCTTATCTACGTAAAAACAATGGTTTTCTATCATCTTATCAAAACTCTGTATTCCGATCCCAACTGTCCTTCCCATAATACACCTCCAAAAAACACGATACCGAGGCTTTTTCCTGATATAGCGGTTTTCTAATCAAATTGAAAATGTGTTGTAAACGATTTACATTCTGTGAATCTTTCGTACCCATATATTTCTCCTGTAATATGATAAAACCACCCTATGGGTGGTTTTATCATATTACAAACTTATACAAAAGACAATTGTTAATTGCTACTCCTTAATCTTAACCTGTTTTCCCTGCCCCTTCTTCAGCAGTTTCGTGTAGGCTTTTAGTTTTGCCTTTGGTACTTTAATCGTTGCTTTTGCGTGGATACCCTTGAGTGCATTTTTACCAATTTTTTTCAACTTTATTGACTTTAGACTGATTTTCTTCAACGCCTTACAACCATAGAAAGCCTTTTCACCTATTGTTTCTACGTTTTTTCCAATAACAACTGTTTTGAGTTTCTTACGCCCCTTCAATGCCCCTGTTGCAATCGAGGTGACTCTGAAGACATTGCCGTTCAATATTACAGTGTTTGGAATTGTAACTGAAGAGACCAACACCCCTTTGAAACCCACAAATTTTACGCTGTTTGTGCCTGTGACTTTATATACCGCATGACCTACCTGGTAGGTTTTTCCAATAACAACTGAATCCCATTCACAAATAAATCCCTGTTCTGTAATACCGTCAGCATGATCACCATCATGCCATGTATCATCCCATTCCCCCTTAGTACCCGTTTTATGTCTTGCACTACTGCGGGTATATATTTGCAGACACATACCATCTTCCTGGTCATTAGGTTCTCCTTCTGCCCAATTTGTATAACCAAAAACTTCACCTGTAATCCATGACCATTGATTATTATTCACCTGTGCTCCCATCCAGTAACTCTCATAATAATTACTGGTAAGAAGTTTTTCTACTATTTTTTGTTCATCATAACTGGTAATTGTTACTAAATGTCCTCCTAATGACCTGCAATACCCTTTAGCATCATACCAATCCATCTCTTTATCATATCTCTGGTAAATATGCCCATTATTTTCTATCCTGGTAATGGCTTCAGAAACGCCGCTACTCCCGTATGGGTTATTCGCCTTTGCCAATACTAACTCACCAGATGCATTATATATATCCAAATTGCTGGCTATTACCGATGTGGCATGATCTGAAAATAAATGGTATGTTCCGATTTGGATCCATGTGTCACCGTCTAAACAGTACTGATTATAACCACTTTCAGATTTCCCATCTCTCAGGTATAACCCCTTATCCCACTCTATCCATGCATTTTCAGCATTCCCAACAATATCACATGTTGACATCTCAATTCGGTCGTTTCTGGAACCTTCTCTAAAAACTACCCAATACCTCTGCCCTGTAGCAGGATAGTCATCAGGTAAATTATAACTCGAATCTGCTTTAACGTAATTTTCGATATAACCGAAAAAACCTTCTACATTACATAAAGGAACTATAATCACTATGCTAAGTATCCATACTAATATTTTGTATATTTGTTTCTTTCTTCTCATTTGCAAATCCTCCTGGAATATTATATTTCACGATGACCACTCTGCCATATTTCCTGCTTTCCGATCATCCAGTACCATATCCGACAAAAGCAATACCTGGTTTCCATCTACCTGCAGTACCCACCACTTGATTGGCTCATATTTAAAATAATGCCAGGTATCATTATCTTCCCATTTATAATTACTGCCTGAAGATGCATCACTGCTGTCATCAGTCGCATCCTCTCTCGTCATTCTGCGGTATCTTTCTCCTTCTATCGTAATTTCATTTCTGCTGTCCCATCCCTGTGAACTCTGCAAAACAGCATATTCAGTATCCTCTTTTTTCACCCCACTCTGAGGATAGCTTCCAAACCACACACAATCCCTTGTCACATTCTGCAATGACACCATTTCACGATTTCCCACGATTGCAGGATTTGACAAAACAGGAACTTCCTCCGCATTTACCTTCACGTTCACTGCTGGAATCATCGTTGTCATCATTGCCAGAACTGTCACCGGATGATATCTGAAACGCTTCCTTATACTTTTCACTTTTTTTCCATTATCTTCCCTCTCTTTCGTTCATTATTTGTAACTGTTCAGATCCTTGCAGATTGATAAATATTGGCCGTGGAGAGCTTGTTTACTGAAGACAAATCTTATAAATCTATGTGGCGAAAACCATACATTCGCAAAAGGAAATCCTCAATGAGGCGGTTTTCCGAATGGGCTCTGAACAGTTACAATTGTTTTATGTTTCCACGATTCCCTTCAGTTTTAAGTTTAGTCATATTTCGTCTAAATGTCAATAGTACCATTCTGTCTATTCTAATTCTTCATTTACAATTTCTCACTTCTATCTAATCTCATTGATTATAAAGATAATCTTCTGTTCTTTTCCCATATTTATAGACGTTTTATGTCTATCTTTTATTTTTTCTTCCCCGCCTTTCTATAATGTTTCATGTCACGATTTTGAATAGATTCCGGTTTTTTTTAAATCATAAATCACAGGAGGCAACCATGCAGAAATACGAACGTATCAGGAATTTACGTGAAGACCGCTTTTTAACACAGGAAAAGATTGCGCATGCGCTGAATTTAACCCAAAGAACGTATTCAAGATATGAGAATGGCGACAGTAACATTCCATTAGAGATATTAGTTGAAATTGCTGCTTTTCATAATACCAGCACGGATTATCTGTTGAACCGGACAGATTATAAAAAGCCCTATCCCGCATCAAAAAAGCACTCAACCACTGATTGAGTGCCTTCTTATTCTATGCAGGTGCATATTCGGCATTTGGGGTCAGCAAAAACAGCAGAATCACAGTGACCACAGCTGCCGGAGAGTATCCTCATCCATACGGTTGAAAAAATTTGTCTCTTCCCTGTCTTCTCTGATCTAGTTGTTTTTTTATCTGGCAAGTATTATAATAGAATCATACAAAAGTACTTTTAACACACATGAAAAACATCAGTCATAGTCGGGAAAAGAGAGGAGTAAATGTTGGAACATTATCAAATGTGTCGTAAAACCCCTAGCTTTAGCTATGGGGATATAAGACACG
>UQCM01000052.1 GCA_900539525.1 uncultured Blautia sp. | reverse complement strand
AGGGTACAAACAGCAAATTGAAAATGATAAAACGTACCATGTATGGCCGTTGTGGCAAGGAGCTATTAGCCGCAAAACTTATATTGTCAAATAGCCAGTACGGATAATTGCGGAAGAACCCAGATGAGCCGGAATTTGCACCGAAGCGTCATATTACATATGAAAAGTACCTTATGGATCAGGTGCTGAACCGTCTGACAGAAGCATGCCTTCCAATCGAAAGGGTCTGTTTCTTTTCGAACGATGAGATCGTGATCGATCTGTCGGATAAGGTAAAGGCAGAGCAGAAGGAATTCGTTTCATACATCGATGTGTGCAGGAAAGAGATGCCGGTACCTTTAAAGGTGGAATGGTTCCAGCTGCATAAGATCTGGGGAACGGATGGCTATTACAGGGAAATCCAGAAGGAAAATGGAGAGACACAGATAGAATTCAAGTGTCTGGACAACTATATGCTGCCTTTTGTCATCCGGCATATGCTCGGGGATGAGGTGACAGACGGCGACAGGGTATTTTACCATGAAGGGCTGCTGGCACAGTTTATCGAGGTGCCTCAGATCGTGGACGTGATGTCACCGTAAATGTACTCTGTCATTTTCCGATTGCAGAATGGCATCAGTATTACCGGGGGAGCGGGCATATTTACGGACATATTCATAATAAGCATGTTCGTGCGTTCGAGTATCTGCGGGAGGAGGGGAGTGCACGGAATGCGGGCATTATGATCAACAATTATGAGCCTGCTACCATGGAAGAGCTGATTGCAAACAATAAGATCTTCAAGGACAGTCCGTATCCCGGAAAGGTTTATCTGGAATATGCAGATCTGGAATCTGTCGGAAAACAGACACTGAAAGTGATGCAGAGGACAAAAACAAAGAAGTGACGTCATAATACACAAAACAAAGGGGTTCAACAAGGTATGTTATTGACAGAATAACCAAATAAAAGGGGATAAATGAGTTTAAAAAAATAGTCATATGATGTATTCAGGGGACTCGCTGTATGCTATAATGTGCTCACTTTCCGGAAAGAAAAAGTTACTGTAGAAAAGTGGAATGCGAAGGGTGGCATTGCCAGAAGTTTAAGGAGGAGAAGGATGAGAAACACAGGAATGTGGAAAAAAAGCGGCTCAATCACAAATTTTGTGGGATGATGGATTCCTGACATAGACCTTTCGACTCACATCAAAGAGCTTCAAAAAGAAATATTCATCGTCAGGATAACCATAGCTCTGTCTGCGAAGAGTCTTGATTTTGTTGTTAATGCCTTCGATTTTGGCGGATGATATGTTATAGGTAGCATGAGCAATAACACCTTCAAAGTGATTGCCGAGAAGCTTCTCAAACCAGAGCAGATGCTTATTCTTAGTAGCGTGACACGTAGCCATGATTTCAATGATGTCTTCTGCCATGAGGCACTCATCATTTCTTGAGTATGCCAGTGTCAGTTTCTCCTTGATCAGATCGAGGGTAAAGAGGAACTTATTCTCCTCAAGTAGCTTATTGTAACATTCTACATAGCCGGTTTTCCTTACGATGTTTTCGGTTTTGAATAGACTGCTCCCCTTGTGGACAATACGCTTCTGTTTTGCATCTTCATCCTTTTTTTTAAGAGTGGATTTGGATGACATCAGGATATACCTGGTCTTTTTCAGAGATCTGGCGGCTTCAACATTACCTTCTTCGATAAGGCGGCGCTGTTCATCCTTACGGACTTCGCTTACAACCTTGTCATTGAAGTTTTTGACGATATGGAAATAATCAAAAACAGGCTGTATATGAGGGCATTTTTCTTCAAAGGCCTCCTGAAAATCGGAGTTCATATCACAGGCAACAGCCTCTACATTGTCCATCCACTCAAGGCCGACATGCTCAATAAAGTCATAGACCACCTGTTTCTTCTTGCCTCCGGCAATCCAGAGGATATGGCCGGTTTCCATATCAATGATGTGGGTGGCATAGCGATATCCATTATGAAGTTTAAATTCATCAATACCGAGGAATTTAGCGGGCTTCTCAGGTTTGATCAGCTTACCTTCGCTGGAGGTATATAATTCCTGAAGGCGTTTTTTATCGATATCCTTAACCGTATTCTTACCAAGACCGGTCAGTTCAGCTACTTCCTTATTGGTATAGGTTCCGGATGCCAGAAGATCATGGGTATACTGATACAGTTCTTCAGTAATCATATGACCAGGAGCCTTGAATGAGATATGCTGCATCCGGGTATGACTGCACTTGGGGCATGCGTACTGATTTCGCGTAAATCTGAGGCAGCTCAGATTCCCTCCAAACGGAAGATGACGCAGAGTGATTCCTGGATGATTATTCACATGCATCTTTGCGCCGCAGGTGCAGATAAGGTTTTCCTCACTGGCATCAAGTGTACCTTCAAAGCAAAAAACATTTCTTCCTGATTTTGAGGTTTTTGTAGAAGTTGATTCGTTCTTGAAACCATAGAGGCAGGAAGGAATCATCAAAAAATCCGTAGATTGAGTAAAAGTCAGTTGCCCATTGGCGTCAGTTCGTATATAATCCAAGACAGAGGATCTCCTTTCGATTGGGTTTGTTACATCCGGCAAGATGCATATCCAATCTTAATGGCAGATCCTTTTTTATGCAATTGTTTTTTTGATCATCAGCAACTGTTCTTAGGCTCCTGAGCCAGAGGGAAAGAACCAGCCACCCGTAAGGGCTTGGTCTTGATAGGGTTCTCAGGCAATGCTAAAATGTTTGACCCCGACGCCCCATAAATTAGCAACTGTTCTTGAGTTCTTCGCCGTCGGGATGACTATCCCAGGCATTGCCTGAGGTTCATGTCAAGGCTGGCGGACGGCTTATAATACCTATATCCGTGGTAAATCCCACAAAATTTATGATTGACCCAAAAAAGCATCTGGAAAAAGATGGATGTTGAAAGTACCGACAGGATGAGAAATGCAGATGAGGAAGAATGGGACAGGATCGCACAGGAAGTGTTCCCGATGGAGTACTGGCCACAGGGATTCTCTGTACAGCGGTTCGAAGAGTTTCCGGGGCTGATCGTGTTTGAGCTCAAATCGAAAAAGTACAGGAGCATATGTCCCTGTTGCGGTGAGAAGGTGGAGCAGCGCAGAGGCAGCCAGCCAAGAGAGGCGCAGGATCTTCCCTATCTGGGACGAAGGGTGCAGCTTCTGATTCAGGTCTATGAATATAAATGTACGAATCCAGCATGTAAGATGAAATCTGCGGTAGAAGAATTCCCGGGATTTCTTGAACGTGGAGAACGTATCACGGAGCGGTTTCGGGATCTGATCGCTCTTCTGACGATGCGGGTCAGCGCAGAAGGTGCATCCAGGATTCTGCAGGAGATGTTTGCTGATATCAGTGGTGACACTGTTACCAGGATACAGAAGGAGTTTCATGCTGATCGCAGTAAACCGGAATGGATTCTGGCGAAAAATCTTGCGGCGGGCAGAAGGGTATGCCGTGTACCGGAGGATATGGCACAGATCTACGCGGAAGCCATAGCATATGAAATGGACGGATCCGTACTGCAGGATGACAGGCTGAAACGGATCAAGAGCATCCATGAGCTGCTGGACAGGGTGTTTGTGGAGAATAGACGTTCGCCGGGACCTGAAATGTGTGAACGGCCGTGTATCCAGTGGTAATCCGGTAATACAGGCACCTGAGAGTTTTTCCAAAGCTACGAGTAATGAAGAGAAAGGATTTTCCCATAGATACAGAAGATAACTCGTGGTGCTAATTTATAGTAGTTGAAGTAGTCCATGTGATATTTTTTTACATGGACTTTCAAATGGAGGTGAATCAGATGAACATGGAACAGATCAAAAAGAAGCTGGCAACAGAAGAGTATGATTTCCTGAGGAAGGAGAAAGCGCTGGGGGACAAGATCATTCTCCTGACTCTGGGAGGTAGTCATGCCTATGGTATGGAACGGGAGGGGTCAGATCTGGATGTGAGGGGGATCGCGCACAATGCTAAAGAGGAGATCCTGCTGGGCACAGATTTTGGCCAGGTAGTGGATGAGCCGACAGATACGACGGTGTACTCTTTTAATAAGGTACTGACGCTGCTGGCCAGGGGTAATCCCAATACGATCGAGCTGCTGGGATGCCTTCCGGAACACTACCTGATATTGTCTGACACAGGAAGGGAACTGCTGGAAAACAGAAAGATGTTTCTTTCCAGAATCTGTATCCACACCTTCGGAAACTATGCAGTAAGTCAGATGAGAAGGTTGGAGAATAAGGCAGCAAGACTGGTGGGTCAGGCACAGAATGAAGCCTATATTCTGAAAAGCATACAGAATGCCGGTTATGAGTTCAAAAACAGATACTATCCTCACAGTGACAGCAGTGTAAAGCTTTACATTGACAAGGCGGTACAGGAGGGATATGAGACAGAGATCTTTATGGATATTGATCTGAAACACTATCCATTGCGGGACTGGGCAGGCATGTGGAATGAAATGAAGGCGATCGTGAGCAGCTACAATAAGATCGGCAAACGAAATGAGAAAGCCATCAGTCACAACAAGCTGGGCAAGCATATGGCACACCTGCTAAGGCTTTATATGATGTGTATTGACATTCTGGAAAAGGAGGAGATCATTACCTGCCGCACAGAAGAGCATGATCTGCTCATGCGCATACGAAATGGTGAATTTCTGGATGAGAACCGGCAGCCGCTGCCGTCTTTCTATGAAATATTAAATGAATACGAAAAAAGATTCGAATATGCGAAGAAAAATACATCCCTTCCGGATGAGCCGGACTATAAACGGATCAATGAATTTAAACTATCCGTAAACGAACGGATCGTGAAAGGAGAGATCTGAGCTTTGCAGATGACATAAAATCCCCGGATGCAACCACCCGTTGCGCACTTTCCAAGTGCACTTTCTGGATTTTTGGACCATGTAATGGTATAGTAAACCCATAGACAGAACGGTATCAGTCATCTTAAAAGAAGATGAGACATCTGATTCCACAGTGTGGCGGGTAAAACAAAAAGTTTTATGTGAGTCCTGAAAATTTCGAGAGAGGAAAGGTGAAATGTATGATTTTATCGGAAAAAATTGTGAAGCTGCGTAAGAAAAATGGCTGGTCCCAGGAGGAGCTGGCGGAGAAGCTGGGGATTTCGAGGCAGTCCGTTTCCAAATGGGAGAGCGGGACCTCGATACCGGATCTTGACAATATCCTGAAGCTCAGTGCACTGTTTGATGTAAGTACAGACTATCTGTTAAAGGATGAGATCGAGGAAAGCACGCCGGCAGAGGCAGATACCTTCTGTGAGGCGGAGAAGGAAGGTGCATCACGGAGGATTTCTCTGGAGGAGGCTTCTGAATTCGTGGAAACCGTGTCCGGTGTGGCGGGAAAGATGGCGGTCGGTGTCGCTCTCTGTATCCTGGGTCCGGCATTCCTGATCGCACTGCAGAGTCTGGCGATTCCGGGAAATGGACGGCGAGCGGCGATGCTGAGTGAGCAGGCGGCAGGAGGATTCGGAGTAGCAGTTCTGCTCCTTCTCTGTGCGGCAGGTGTGGGGATTCTGATCAGTAACGGAATGAAGATCAGCAAATATGAGTTTTTCGAGACTGATGAGTTGAGCCTTGACTATGGCGTAAAAGGCGTTATGGAAAAGAAAAAAGCAGAATTTGAGCCGGTATTCCGTAAATGTATCACAACAGGTGTCGCTTTATGTATCGTTTCTGTGATCCCGCTGATGATCGCAGGAGGGGCAGGTGCATCGGATCAGATCTGTATCCTGTGTACCGCACTTCTTCTCGTCATGATCGCCGGAGCTGTCTATCTATTTGTGTGGGCCGGCATGCTTCATGGCAATTATGACAAGATCCTGCAGGTCGGTGACTATACACTGGAAAATAAGAAGCTCAATAAGAAAACCGGCTGGTTTTCCGGAGTGTACTGGTGTACGGTGACAGCGGTCTATCTGCTGATTAGCTTTGTGTTTGATAACTGGAGCATCTCATGGGTCATCTGGCCGGTGGCAGGTGTTCTGTTTGCAGCAGTCGTTCAGGTCGTAAAGAACCATGCAAAAAAAGAAATGGAAAATAAATGAAACATCCTGTATAATAGAGGCGTGAATCGCAGATAGAATACAGAAGAGGTGATATCATGAGTTTAATAATCAGTCTGCTGGTCGGAGGAATCGCCGGATGGCTGGCAGGAAAGATCATGAACAGCGAAGGCTCTGTTCTTAGAAATGTGCTTCTCGGTCTGGTCGGAGGAATCATCGGGGGTGTCCTGCTGGGACTTATCGGAATATCAGGACATGGATTTATTGGAAACATCATCGTCTCCGTGGTAGGTGCCTGTGTTCTGATCTGGCTATCCAGAGTGATTTCCAGGTAGGCGTATACGTTCGGATCTTGATTTAATGCGGGTTATACCAGGGCAGTTACCAGATAGTGGTATGCGTATTGAGATGAAGCAGCCGCAATGAAAACGCTGGAAAGAACAGCAAACAGGAATCGGTTGTAAGAAAAGGAACGGTTGTTAAACAGATCTTTATAGTCTGTTCAGCAACCGTTCCTTTTTGTCTTTATTGTGATACAGCAAATACATGAGTTGCCCGACAAATGAGCCTTACGTCGATTTTTCCGTGCTTCGCACTCTCAAAATCGACGAAAACATTCGCAATCCGCTCATGTTTCTTCGAAAAATGGCTACTTGCTCATGTTTTGCGGGACCCATAGACATAAAAATACATGCAAGCATGTATTTTATGTCCATTTGTCCCTTGGCTCAATACATGATGTTGGGGTCAAAAGCATTTGACCCCATGATGCTATTTCTGATACTTCGCATTCAGCTTTGCAGCCTTGCAGAACAGAAGAAAACCGATCACGAACATGACGGATAGGATAGCCACACCTGCATTTGCGATGTTGGTGAGCTGTGCCACGATACCCACCAGAAATGTTCCCATAAAAGCGGCTCCCTTTCCGAAGATATCATAAATACCGAAATACTCGCCTGACTTTTCCGCCGGGATGATCTTTGCAAAGTAGGAGCGTGACAGTGCCTGGATGGCACCCTGGAACATACCGACACATACAGCCAGCAGCCAGAATTCCCACTGCTTGTCCAGCTGAATCGCAAACAGTGCGATGCAGATGTATGCAAAGATGCAGACCTTGATCAGCCGATCAGTAGGATATTGCTTCGACAGCCTGGAAAACAGCAGCGCAAACGGGAAGGCAACCAGCTGCGTGAGTAGAAGTGCCAGCAGCAGTCCCTGAGAGTCGAGCCCCAGTGAACTTCCGTAGGCTGTAGCCATCTCAATGATCGTATAGACGCCATCGATAAAGAAGAAAAATGCGAGCAGATACAAAAAGATGTGTTTCTGACCGCGGATGTCTTTCAGTGTATCAGCCAGCCGTGTGAAGCTGCTGATAAATGCCTTCTGTGGTCTGGCGGTGTAATGGATCTGCCGGTAATGCTTCAGGAGAGGGAGTGTCATGACAAACCACCAGACTGCATTCAGCAGAAATGCGATCGTCATAGCCGTATGCAGTGTCATTCCCAGCTTCTCGTACAGGAGAACAAAGACCAGGGAGAGAATGAAAGGGATACAGCTTCCGATGTATCCCCATGCATAGCCATGGGAGGAGACCATATCCATACGCTCCGGAGTCGTAATGTCCACAAGCATGGAATCGTAGAAGATCAGGCTGGCGTTGTAGCCCACCTTTGCCAGCACGAATACGGCAAGGAAGAGGAGCCAGAAGGAGGGAAGGCAAAGTGCCGCACACGCCAGGACACCTGTTATCATAAAGAATGCAAACAGCGGCTTCTTATAATTCTGTGTATCCGCAAGGGTTCCAAGAACCGGTCCGATGATGGCCACCAGAATGGTGGAAACGGAAGCGGCATAACCCCAGTATGCCAGATAGTCCACTTCTGAGATGCCGGCATTTCCGGCCAGATAATTAAAATAAATGGGAATAATGGTGGATACCAGCATAATGAAGGCAGAATTCCCCACATCATACAGAATCCAGTGTTTTTCCAGTTTGGTAAGTTTGTTTGGGTTCATAATATGCTCCTTATCATTAGAAACAGGTAACGATTCGGCACAGTACAGTTTCATTGATCTGCTGTTCAGAACAGTTACAAAATCAGGATTTGATAGCTGTAAATGACTTGGCAGTCAAACTATTATATCATATTTCACACAGATTAACAGCAGAAAATTGAAAAACACCCCTCTCTCATGACCAGATGCCATAGCATCCGGGATCATGAAAGAGGGGGTATCTAATATGCTGAATGATTACTCTATCGTGTCTGCTTTCCGGCAGTGATTTTAAATTTTTTGGAGAAAGAGCCATAGACGAAGGTCTTGCCTGTCTTTTTATAGGCGCGTATCCTGTACTGCACGGTTTTCTTTGAAGTCTGCTTCAATGTGATACGGTTCTGCTTCCGTATGGTCTTATATTTTTTCCATTTTCCGTTCTGATAGCGGTAAAGCTGGTAGCCGTCAGCATTCGCAGCCTTTTTCCAGGAAATATTGTAGGTTCCGGATTTCTTACGGGAAATCCTGATTCCTGTTACTTTCTTCAGAGTTGTCGGCGCGGGTGTGATGACATCAATGTCCGAGGAACCGGGTGTCTGAAGATCGGAGCCCGGAGAAGGCTTCGGAGTATTATTGTTATTATCAGGACGATTCGGATCCGCCGGTTTGACCGGATCAATCGGACTCGGATCAACCGGTGTAATCGGAACAATCGGATCCGGATCTACGGGGTTCGGATCTACGGGGTTCGGATCCACGGGGTTCGGGTCCACGGGGTTCGGGTCCACGGGGTTCGGGTCCACGGGGTTCGGATCCACGGGGTTCGGATCCACCGGGTTCGGATCTACCGGGTTCGGATCTATCGGATTCGGATCTACCGGGTTCTCACCGGATTCATTGCCGCCGCCATACAGGGAGGGATCTTTCAACTGCAGATTGTTTGCCTTTGCGTATGTGGCACCGGCGCTGCCTTCCGGGGCATAGATGGTGGTGACATCGCAGTCGGAAAAAGCATTTTCATCAATATATGTCACGCTGGCAGGAATACTGATATGCTGCAGGGACTGACACAGATCAAATGCAAAGGCTTCGACTCTTTCTGTACCGTCAGCAATCTTCAGGCGGGTAAGATTCGGCATAGAAGCCATGGTTTCCTTATCCAGTACTTTCAGCGGCGGAAGTTCTGCTTCTTCCATGCTTTTTGGAACCAGGAGGATGCGGCTGATATTCTTGTCGCACAGGATACCATGGTAGCTGGAAAAGGCAGGGTTGTCCGGATCTACGACGTACTCCTTCAGGGAATCCGTGCCGAACGGGGTCGGGTTGTGGTATTCATCCTTAAGGATACCATTTCGTATGGTCTTTGGCAGGATGATCTTTTCAATGTTGTCACCTGTAAAAGCAAGAAAATCCACACTGGTAACTTCTTTTCCATTGAAGGATTCCGGCAGTGTGACTACTTTTGCATTTCCTTTGTAACCTACTACTCCGAAACCGTAATTAAAGCCATAGTCAAACTCACCGTCTGTTTCTAAGCTGGATGCGATAATAAGTGCTTCGTAAAGGCTGTAGCCTGATGATGCATTATCGCCCAGGAACAGTTTATGCCATGCAGCGTCGACAAAGCCCCATTTTCCATCACAATAAACAAGATTCCAGGCATGAGCCGGATAGTCCAGGTTAGGATCATGAAGTTCACCGTTCACGACAACACTTGGAATGCCAATGGCGGTCATCATGGTACGCACGAGGTGGGAATATCCCTGACAGACACCGCGTTTGTATTTAAACATATGATACGGGTTATTATATTCCTGTATATCATCCTGGTCCAGACCATGCGTCGGGCAATTCATCGTATCCTTCCAGGAAAAATCTCTGGCCCATTCATAGATTCTCTGTACCTTTTCCGTTTCCGTCATGTTATCGTTGACCAGCTGTCTTGCATACTCCTGTATGGTCTGGAACTGGCTGGTTGTGATCTTAAGGTTATCCAGTGCAATGAATCGCTCAGGATCCATTCCGGATATGAGCTCCACGCATTCTTTTGTGGATGCATATTCCTGGGCATGGGCCGTTTTGAAAGGCAGAAGTAAGCCGGTCAGCAGGAAAAACACCATACACACAAAAGATGCACGAAAAGAAATAAAGTGCTGCTTTCTGTTCATAAAATACCTCCCATATGTTTCTGTCTTTTTTTACAGTATCGTTACTGTCCAAAACAGCAGATCACAGCCCCGTCTGCTGTTCTGAACGGTTACACCTTCATATTACATCCATGTGCATATATCGTCAACTCATTTTTACTACAGATTGTATAAAATAAACAAGGAATAAACATACTGAATTGACTTATATGTAATAAATAACAAAGATAGTGGTTTGTAAGTCGATTCGAGATGTTTTGTGAGTGCAGCGAAGCGGAAGTCACAGAAAACTCGAGGACAGCAGCGAGATATGATGCAGTATGCATCATATCTGTGCATCGCGAAGCGTGTTGCTGCTCACGGAGTAAACAGTAGTGAGGTGATGTCGTAGTTGTATATACAAAAAATAAATGGTAGACGTTTTTAAAGATAACTGTTATAATAGGAATAATATCTATGATTACAAGGTTTACGGATACATAATATTGTGATTTTGTTTCAGACAGATAATTCCTATAGATTTCCTCTATAAAAACAATATTTTCGATAGAATTGATAGGGAAAAGTAGAATTGATAGGGAAAAGAAGACAGGGAAAATTTTTGAAATCTATCTGGTCATTATTATGTTCCGGAAGCTTTACAGCCACCTGGAAAGGAATGCCAGAAGTACACCGCTGTCGATCACCTGTGGATATGCCATAAAGAAGGATGATGAGACGATGGAACAGCTGTTCAGCAGGGCTGATGAGAATATGTACCGGAACAAGAGCCGGATGAAGGAAGGTGCTGCCGGTCACGGAGGGAACCGTGGCAGGTAAGCGGCAAAGTGTAATACAGAGGGAGGCTGCAGACAGGTTGGAAACACATGATTATAATGTGCTGATCGTAGATGATTCAGAACTTAATCGCCAGATCCTGGCAGAGATACTGAAGGATAAATACAACATCATAGAGGCGGAGAACGGCCTGAAGGCTGTGACCATACTGCAAAAAAGCGTATATGAGATTTCTCTTGTTCTGCTGGATATGATGATGCCTGAAGCGGACGGGTTTGAAGTTCTGAAGTATATGAATCAATATCACTGGATCGAGGCTGTTCCTGTGATCATGATTTCTTCAGAAACAGATCCTTTTTTTATAAAGCGTGCATACGAACTTGGTGCCACTGAATTTATTTCCAGACCTTTTGATGCTGCGATCATCAAGCGGCGTGTAGCCAATACGATTGTCGTATATGAGAAGCAGCGCCGTCTGGCCGGAGCTGTGGCAGAGCAGATTTATCAGAAAGAAAAGACAAGCAACGTGATGATCTCGATCCTGAGCCATATCGTGGAATTTCGAAATGGCGAAAGCAGGCTGCATGTTCTGCATATCAATGCAATGACAGAAATGCTGCTGCGCAGGCTGGTACAGAAGACAGACAGATATTCTGAAGCGTATGTCGCTTTATAAGGAGGAACCGCTGGTAACGACTGCATATGAGATATGCCGCTGGCATCACGAGAGGTACGATGGAAAGGGGTACCCGGATGGACTTGCCGGAGACAGTATCCCGATATCTGCACAGATCGTCGCGCTGGCGGATGTATATGACGCATTAACGAGTGAAAGATGCTATAAACCCGGCTATCTACATAAAAAAGCCGTCCGGATGATCGTGGACGGAGAATGCGGACAGTTTAATCCTCTGCTGCTCGAATGCTTTCTGGATATACAGGATGAATTGAAGAAAGAGATATCCGTGGATGCCTGTGTCCATAACAAAGAAAGGAGCATCAGCCATGTTGCTTCTCAGATGCGGTCTCATGAGGAACTGTCGGAGTCCAGCCGGATGCTGCGTCAGCTGGAAATTGAAAAGAAAAAGTCAGAGTTTTACGCGGCGGAAGTACCGGAGATTGTTCTGGTATATCAGACGATACCACCGGCACTGATGTTCGCAAAGGAGGGAGCCGCAAAGCTTGGAGTGCCGGAGACGATTTTTGAACCGTTCAATATGATTCCTCAAAATAGCCCGCTGCGGGTTCTGCTGGAGAGGATGGACCAGAGTGCGAGGCGGACGATTGCCGAACAGCCGTATTTCCATCTTACGGGTCGGATTCGGGTAGACGGGGAGGAACGGATGTGCTGCTTCAACTGTCAGGCAATATGGGTTTCGGCAGACCATACCGGGTATGCAGGATTTATCGGGAAGATTACGGATATACAGAGAAAGGAAGAAAGACATGCCGAAGAGGAGAATATAGCAGATGCCCCGGGCAGGATGCGTGGGAAATATGAGATGACAGGACAGGAACTGTGGGCGCTGATCAGGCAGTTGGATGGAATGCATGACAGGATGCGGCTGGTAGATGCATCCAGCCGAACAGTTTTTTCGGTAGATAGAAAAGGAAATATCATACCGGTTCAGGGATGTTGCTATTCGGTGTGGAAGAAAGGAGAAGCGTGCAGCAACTGTATCTCGGAGCGTGTGCTTTCTACAAAGTGCAGACAGGCAAAGTATGAGGTTCTGGACGATGAAATGTATTATATTACGGCAGTATATCTGGAGGTTGACGGATATCCGTATGCACTGGAAATGATCAATCAGGTGAGTGATGTGCCGATACCGTCAGAGTATTACAAGGAGGAAAAAAATGATGAATTTAAGAGAGTGTTATGAGACGATTGGTGGAGACTATGATGAGGTACTGGGACGGCTTTGCAGCGAAAGACTGGTTCAGAAATTCGTGCTGAAGTTTCTGGATGACAAAAGCTATGAGCAGCTTTGGGACTCCATGGAGTCAGGAGACAGAGAGACCGCTTTTCGTGCAGCGCATACCATTAAGGGAATCTGCCAGAATCTGGCATTTACAAGGCTTTATGAATCAGATCATCAGCTGACAGAGGCACTTCGTGCAGGCGAGATGGAGCAGGCTTCTGTACTGATAGAAAAGGTAAAGGAAGATTACGAGCATACGGTTGCGGCTATTCGTGCATTTCAGGACTTCTCACCCAGCATCAGCGGATAGAAGCCTTCTCCGTGTACTTCACTGGACTCAAGGATGATCAGGAAGCATTCCGGGTCTGCATGGCGGACAGCCTGCTGCAGGGGGTACATCTGCTTTTTACTACAGGCGCATATGACCAGAAAGCGTTCCTCTTTCCGGTAGCCGCCCTGTGCATTCACGATGGTAGATCCCCTTTTGCAGCATTTTTCGATGGCTGCTGAGATCAGATCTGCCCTGGAAGTGATGATCAGAGCCAGTTTACCGGCATTCATGCCGTACAGGATGGTATCCATCACAAGAGAAAACAGATAGGTCACGATCAGTCCATAGATGATGCCATCGATATCCCAGAAGACCAGTCCGCCGATAAAGATGATGACGGCATCCGACATAAAGACGATCCTTCCAAGCGGGATATGTGGTTTGTATGCTTTTATGGACATGGTAATAAAGTCCATTCCGCCTGTAGAGGAGCCTTGCATAAAAATCAGAGAATATCCAAGACCTGCGATCACTCCCGTGCAGAGTGCTGCCAGCAGACGGCTTCCGCCATAGACAGGGAGCATGGGAGCTATAAAGTCCATCATCAGTGAAGAAAGGATCATGCACCGGATGGAACGAAGGAAGAATACCCTGCCGAGCAGGCGGAAGCAGTACAGAGCTACGGGAATATTCAGCAGGATCGTGATCGTACCAACCGGCATACCGGACAGACGATGCACAAGGATGGCGATCCCGGAGAATCCTGTCATGGGAAAGGCTGCCTGGAGCGCAAAATTGTAAATACCGATGGCAATCAGAAAGCTTCCCAGAATTTCCATAAAGAAAATCTTCAGACCTGTTCGATTCGAAAGAAATGTTTGCATAGATCTCTCCTCTTTGTCATTTAGTTACAGTTTTACCGGATACGGGTAAAACTATTCGTTATTCTAAAATAAAACTGGGTTTTTGTTATAAAGTGTGTTATGATAAATCATAGCGATTCTGAATGGAAGGTCAGACATCTGTCTGTTGTGCAGATGGCCTGCTGCGATCCCGGAGAGTTGTAAAATGGAAAGAATGGGACAGCTGTCGGGATTTTTTTCAGTTACAGAGTACATAATATATACAGGAAGGGAATAGCAAATGACACAGATTGATGGCAAAAAACGATTTATGCTTCAGCAGTTGAGAAATTTAGAGGAGATTTTCGTGCTTTTTTCGAGATGTACGAGACTTCCCTTTGTTCATTGTGATGAAGATACCTATAATGACCAGATTTTTATTTTCCGGAAGGAAGAGGATGCAAGAAAGGCACTGGAGGAATACCAGAAAGATAAGACACCGGTGCAGATTTTAAAGGTTGAGAAGGATCATTTTCTGAATTTTTATTCAAGCCTGTATTTTCTGGGTGTGAATGCCATGATCATCGATAAAGGAGAGGGGCAGACAGAGATTCTTTTAGAAGAACTGGTGACACCTCCGGATTATAGTAAGATGCAGGAAGGACAGATCCGTGTGGATAATCCGCAGTTCCAGCTCACAGCCATGTATCTGATGCAGCTGCTGCGGAGAGAGCCGGGTGTGCAGCCGACCAGAGAAATGCAGGAGATGGAAGAGGAGCTGACAGTAAACATGCGCCGAGGAAACTATATCGTTCCGGTTCAGGAAGATAAAAAGGTGCCTCTGATGAAGTTGAAAGACGAGGCCATGTTCCAGCCGGTGTTTACCGATATGTATGAGTTCAACAAATTTGCGGGTCATGAGAAATTCCGGGGTGCAGTTGTGCCTTTTGATAAGCTGCAGGAAGCAGTGGTGGAACAGGCAAAGGGTATTATCATCAATCCTCTTGGCGTACATGTGGTGATGATGAAAGAACAGTTGAAATAACTATTATTATGATATGAAAGGCTTCCACATGAAAAACGGCGGATGCCGGGAAAGGATCGAAAGGAAGAGGGTATATGAAGTTTGATATGCATTGTCATACCAGAGAAGGCTCGATAGACGGAAGAGTAGGAATCGAAGACTATATCCGTATATTGAAGGAAAAGGGCTTTCAGGGAATGCTGGTGACAGATCATAATTCCTATAACGGATACCGATTCTGGAAAAATGAAGTTAAGGACCGGGATGGAGAAGATTTTGTTGTTTTAAAGGGAATCGAGTATGACACCAGTAATGCAGGGCATATGATCGTCGTTATGCCGGAAGGGGTAAAGCCCAGAATCCTGGAAGTGCGCGGAATGCCGGTGTCTTTACTGATTACAGTGGTGCATGCTTATGGTGGAATTGTGGGACCGGCTCACCCATGCGGGGAAAAGTATATGAGCTTTGGCGGTACCAGGGTATTTAAAAGATTTAAAGATCCTCTGATGAGAAAGTTTGACTTCATTGAGACCTTTAATTCCTGTGAATCTCCTGAAAGAAACCGGGCCGCAAAGGAACTGGCGATGGAATACTTCCTGCCGGGCTTTGGTGGAAGCGATTCCCACAGGGAGAATTGTGTGGGAACAGCCTATACAGAGTTCGCTGATCCGATCACCTGTGAGTCAGACCTGATCGCAGCAGTAAAAAAGAAAGCCCCCATGAAGGCGGGCGGAGAGTATTATCACGGTACAACGAAAGAAAAGATCGGCGGCGTCAGCCAGCTTCTGGTTTATTCTTTCTGGCTTTATAATAAAACAGCCGGATTGTTTCGGATGCATAAGCGTCATGTGAAGGCGAATTATCTGGAGATTGCAAGGGTGGATGGCTCACAGCAACCGCCCGGGACGCAGATGCCGCCTGAAAGGTGATATCAGAAGAATGATATCACCTTTCAGCATTCATTTGATCATAGACAGCACGGACAAACGCACGTGCATGGTCTAAGTCATTTCTGTCAGGGTGGAGCAGTGCTTTGTCAAAGTTACGAAGCAGCAGCTCCACCCTTTCGTGATTCTCCGGGGTTTCCATCTGTTCATATTTTCTTCTTACACGGATAGGCATTTTTCCCTGACAGAAAAAGGCTCCCAGATACCGGTTATCATCAGGGATAAAAGCTGACACGTTTTTTTCGATTTTTTTGTAATACTCTGTATTCCATCCCATGCCGCAGGTGCAGAAAAGAGCAATATTTTTTTTGTGGAGATCGGAAAGAAATTCCAGAATCTCTACACTTGCGGATCCGCGGTTCGCCCAGAAGCCGACAAAATAAGTGTCGGCAGAGTATTTTTCAAAGCAGGAATCAAGCTTTAAGATATCCTTAGAGGCACCCGGGATCTCCCGATAGATTGCTTCTGCGATCCGTTCTGTATTACCCGTCCCGCTGACATACAATACCTGTGTTTTCAATCTGATCACATCCTGTTCTGTATTTCCTGTATTGGCCTCAGATGCACTTTTGGCATCCATGACGGCGTGAACGCATGCCGCAGACGGCTCCGCTGAGGCTTTTACAACTGTACTATCGGAAAAACAGACCAGCGAAACATAGTGCTATTTAGGGTGAATCATACGAGTGTACTGTACACTGGATAAGCGGGCTGCGTTCAGATTAAGGATAACACAGTATCGGAGAGAATCCTATATACAGAATCTAAAAAAAAAATAAAAGATTATCATGCAGGACTCTCGCCCGATAGATTTATTAAGCGGCCAGCTGTCTTAACGGGTATGCGGGATACGCGCAGGCCATCCGGCAAGATTTCCGTTCAGGATTGCCGAGAACATGCGCTCCTTCACACCGGGGTTTTCCAGGTTCAGCTGCCGCAGAAGCTCCTTGGCGTACTGCCTTTTGGTATAACCATCGGCAGGGCAGGGATTTTTGACAACAGGAAGATGATATTTGTTCTTAAATCCGATCACATCTGCCTCATCCACGAACATCATGGGGCGGATGACGGTCAGGTCCATCCGGTCAAGATAGGTGCGAGGTGAGAAAGAATGAAAACGTCCCTCGAAGATCAGGGAGAGCAGCATGGTCTCAATGACATCATCCTTGTGGTGGGCATAGGCGACCTTGTTGCAGCCGAGTCTTTTCGCTTCCTGGTTAAAGGCTCCCTTTCGCATCTTGGCACAGAGAGAACAGGGATTCTCCTCCTTGCGTTCATCAAAAATAATGCGTGCGATTTCCGAATCCACGACAGCATAGGGAATATTCATCTCTTCGCAGAGAGCCCGAACGGGAGAAATATCAAAACCATCATATCCCAGGCTGACAGTAATCGCCTGAAGCTCAAAATGATTTGGATAGAAGCGCTGCAGTCCATGCAGTGCATAGAGCATGGTCAGACTGTCTTTACCGCCGGAAATCCCCACAGCGATTTTGTCACCTTCCTGGATCATCTGATATTCATCGACAGCTTTTCGTGTGTAGCTGAGTAATTGTTGTAATTTCATTTTAATATAAACTCCTGTAAATGATGTTGGGGTCAATAGTATTTGACCTTTTGACCCTGGCATCCTGTAAATAATAAGTTTTTTGTAAGTTACTATTCTCACGTCAGTTCGTTCGAGGTGTTTTTACGAATGAACTCTGGACAGTTTCGTTTTTTGCAAGTGACTTCTGTCTATTGACTTACAAATACAATAACTTTGATAGGAATAAAAGTCAATAAAAAATTCGTACGACAAAAAATATCACTTGCTATCATAGAAAAAATGTGATAGTATAAGTGATAGAAACAGTCATTAAGAGTTTCACTTCTGAGTTCATGGTGCGTTCGCACCGGATTTCCAAAGTAAATGAAAACTGCAGAGAACCGTGAAAGGCCAGTGTACTAGATTGCCATGCGGAATTTCGTACAACAGAAAGGAAGGGTACATTTGAGTTACGAAGAATTTATCTGCCGGGTGCAGGAAAATGTGAAAGAGAAACTGGGAAATGAGGTGCGGGTGGAACACCGCCGGATCACCAGAAATAACGGCGTAGAGCTGCAGGGGCTTGCTGTCCTTGAGGATGGACAGAAGATTTCGCCTCTGATCTACCTGGAGGATTTTTACAGGGATTACAGGGAGGGCAGATCACTGACAGAAATCGTTGACGGAATTCTGCGCATCTATGACAGGAGCAGGCGAACTGCAGGAATCGATTATGAGTTCTATACAAAATATGAGAATGTAGAGCCGAGGATTGTCTGTAAGCTGGTCAATTACGAGAGAAATCGGAAACTTCTGCATAAGATACCACACATCCGATGCCTGGATCTGGCCCTGGTGTTTTATTATGCTCTGGAGGATGAGATGCTCTGTGGCGGTACGATCCTGATTCATAACAGTCATCTGGATATGTGGAAAGTTACCTTAAGGCAGATTTGTGAGACAGCCAGAAGAAATACGCTCAGACTTTTTCCCTATGAATTTCAGGGGATCCAGAAGCTGCTTGAGGAAGAATATCAGGAACCGGATCTGCATTCCGGTGATCATGAGGCATTTCCGATGTATGTGTTATCAAATAAGGAAAAACGGTTCGGTGCGGTAAATATGCTGTATGATACGATCCTTTCTGCGATCGGAAGAGAGCTTGACGATGATTTCTATGTCCTTCCAAGCAGCATTCATGAGTGCATCATCATCCCGGCAGCGGCAGGCACGTCGACAGAGGAACTAAAGAGCATGGTATGGGAAATAAACAGGACCCAGGTGCAGAGCGAGGAAGTGCTTTCTGATCAGGTTTACTTCTATGAAAGAGAAGGGCACAGACTGCGCATGTGATGGGCGGCAGATTTTTCCTTTTTCCTTTTCGTGTCAAGCATTTTTGAAAATGTCCCAAAATAAGTGAAACATTAGCCCCGTCAAT
>UQCM01000051.1 GCA_900539525.1 uncultured Blautia sp. | reverse complement strand
ATGAGCAAAAGGAAAGCCTCGCAGAGGCGATTTTGCGAATGGACTCTGAACAGTTTCAAACATATGAATATGCAGACACTGAGCTGTTCTGTGAAAGAGAGGAGAGAGTACAAATGAAGAAACGACTGCTTTGTATCATGCTGAGTGTATTTATGATCTGGAATCCGGCACTTACAGCACTGGCGAGCGGAGGTATGGTTTCAGATGTGGAGAGGTCCATGGAAGCACAGGATATTCTGGATGCGATAGGAGACATGGAAGGAATATCGGAAATCATCATCGAAGAGACTTCAGGGGACTTCGAAGAATCTGAAGTTACCGATGATTCAGAAGCTGCTGTGGGAGAAGTGCCTGAGGAGACTGAGATACCGGAGACGGCAGAAGCGTCTGAGGAAACAGAACTACCTGAGGGGCTTAAGAATGCAGAGGAAACAGAAATACCTGAGGGACTGGAGAATGTAGAGGAAACAGAAGTACCCGAGGGGCTGGAGAACACAGGGGAAACAGAAGTAGCCGAGGGGCTTGAGAACGCAGAGGAAACGGAAATACCTGAGGAAACAGACAGTACTGTTACATACGACGAGGAGACGGAGGTAACAGCCGAAGGAGTGCTGGATAAAAAGGATGCTCCGGCTCAAAGCGGAACGTGTGGCAGTAATCTGAAATGGAAACTGACGGGAACAAAGCTCTCCATCACCGGTTCAGGAGAGATGACCAACTGGGCAAGGGGATGCAGTGCGTCTTATCCCGGATGGTATGATAGCCGGGCATCCATTACAGAGCTTTCTATTGGTTCAAAGGTTACCAGTATCGGAAACTATGCATTTGAGGGATTCGTGAACCTGAGAACAGTTTCTACCGGCAGCAAGGTGTCGAATGTGGGAGCTTATGCTTTTCAGGGCTGTACGAATCTGATGACAGTCAATATTAACAAGGAAGCGAAAACGATCGGACAGTGTGCATTTGTGGACTGTGCCAATATCAGGACGCTTTCTTTTGCCGGTGGAAGTAAGCTGACGACAATCGGAGAATCCGCTTTCAGAGGATGTTTTAATCTGCGCCGTCTTACCGTTCCGTCAAATGTTACAGAGATCGGAGAATCCGCCTTCAGCGGATGTGGAAATATGGGAAGTCTGAGCCTGGGTGCTTCTGTGAAGAGTATCGGGGCATCCGCCTTTAAGGAATGTTCCAGTCTGACCGGTGTGACCATTACGGGAAGCGTGGAGAGTATCGGAGAATCTGCTTTTGAAGGGAATGCGGGGATTACAAAGCTTACGATCGGGACCAGTGTAAAGTCGATCGGAAGCAGTGCATTTCGAAATTGCACCTCATTAGGAGCGATTACAGTGAAATCCAGAGTGCTTTCCAGTATCGGCAGTTCAGCGTTTCAAAATTGTCAGGCACTCACCTCTTTGAATCTGGCGGGATGTCCGGTGGATATCGGTGATTCCGCATTCCGGGATAATGGCAGATTAAAATCTGTGAATATCAGCTCTGCAACAAGAATAGGATCTTCGGCATTTCGAAACTGTGCGGTGTTGAGCAGCATTGCGATGGGAGGTGCACTTTCTGACATCGGAGATTATGCATTTGCAGATAATCCGGGGCTGGTCAATGTGACGATTCCGGGTGGAACAAAGCGGGTCGGCGAGTATGCGTTTAAGAATGATAATAATCTCAGAAACGTTGCAGTGGCGGATGGTGTGACGGAGATCGATGACGGTGCTTTTGAGAACTGTTCCGCATTGGCAGCGATCGTCCTTCCCTACAGTGTGACTGTGATCGGGTCATATGCATTTAAGAACTGTACGGCACTGACCCGGGCGGTTATTGATAATTGCGTGACGAGAATCGGTACAGAGGCATTTTATAATGACACAGCGCTTTCGAGTCTTTCTCTTGGAACGGCACTGAATACGATCGGAAGAGAAGCATTCCGCTATTGTAACAGTCTGAGCAGAGTTTTGATCCCAAACAGTGTTTTAACGATTGAGGACGATGCCTTCCGTGATTGTCAGAGCCTGGAGCTGGTAAAGATCGGATATGCGATCAAAACCATAGGCGACGGTGCTTTCAGAGACTGTGGAAGTCTGAAAACAGCTTATGTCTATGGAAAACTGGCAGAATTTGAAAGAAGGGCATTTCCTTCCGGTTCCAACCTGCTGATCTATGGATTTGAAGATTCTACTGCAAAGAGCTTTGCAGCAGATAATGACAACAGATTTTCTGCTGTTACACAGAGCAGTCTGAATGCTTCCGACTTTGCGCTGGAGCGGACGGTTTACACATGGACGGGCAAATTTATCCTTCCGAAGGTAAAGAACAGCAAGAATCTTGTGGAAGGTATTGATTACGATGTAGTGTATGATTATGAAAAATATGCGGGGACGCATAAGGTATCCATTTACCCGTGTAACAGTTACAAAGCATCCAATATTCAGGGGTATTTTGATCTTCCCTATTCTGTAGTAAAGGGAATTCAGATCATTGGGAATGTTTCTGACAGAAAAGTTGATTATGGAAGCAAGAGCTTCCGCATTGGCGCAACGCTTCTCGCCGGCGATGGGACTTTGACCTACAGCTCCAGTAAACCCAAAGTAGCTTCGGTAAATAAGGCTACAGGTGCAGTGTCGATCAAGGGGATTGGAACGACTACGATCACGGTAACGGCCGGTGCGACCAGAAACTGCAGTGCAGTAAAGAAGCAGATGAAGATTACTGTGAAGAAGGGCACTCAGACGATCAGAAAGGTAAAGAGCAGCTATACAAAGAAAAAAACAGCAAAATCCTTTACTCTGAAAGCGAAGGCTAAGGGAAAGGTTTCCTATTCTTCTACCAAAAAGAACGTCGTAAGCGTAAATTCGGCAGGAAAGGTCACCATCCGAAAAAAGGGAACGGCATACATCATTGTTAAAGCAAAGGGAACAAAGACTTATAAACCTGCAAAGAAGAAAATAAAGATTGTCATCAAATAGCGGATGACAGAGGATGAAAGGACACAGGCTCAGAGGATTTCTTCTGAGCTTGTGCTTTATCTTGGAAGTAGATAAGACTCCCACCTCTATAAGTGGTGAGTAAAACAAGCAAGTACGCCAAGGCGTACTTGAATACTGATTACCGGAGAGAAAGGATGAGGATGTGAGAAAAAGAGGCTTTGCAGCAGCGATTCTTGCGATACTGTGCGTGATGTTACTTATGGAAACGGTATGTGCAGGTGATACAGAAACGGGCAGACAAAGGGTACCGGGAGCCATGCAGGGTATTTTCGTAAAAGGCGGTATGCTCCAGTCGGAAGGCTCGAGGATGGCAAGGACGACAGAGGGGGAATACGATTGCATTCATGACTCACAGATCGCTTTGGCCATTGAAAGACTGGAAACAAGCGTGAAAGTTGAAGGATTTGGAATCACCAGGGGTAATGTAAATGAAATCATCAACAGGATCTGGAATACAAATCCTCAGTTGTTTTATCTGAAAAAATGGGAGTATACGTACATTCCATCTACGGGATGCGTAACAGATCTTGTGTTTTACTATACAGGCTCAGAAGATGAGATCAGACGGCAGCGGGCAGAAATCAATTTGGTTCTGACAGAAGTGGGAAACATAGTGGATCCCGGGAATATGACAGAAGAGGAGATCGCACTGGCACTCCATGATTATATGGCTGTTCATACAAAGTATGCATATGATGATTATCTGGAAGGAAAGGTCAGAGATTCTGCTTATACGATTTACGGAGCACTGGTGGAAGGAGAAGCGGTGTGCCAGGGATATGCACTGGCATATGAGTATCTCCTTGAACTTTATGGTATTACCTGCGGTGTGGCCTCCAGCGATGCGGCAAATCACGTCTGGAATATCGTGAAGATCAGTGATTCCTGGTACCATGTAGATGTGACATGGGATGATCCTGTTTATGATAATTTTGGGCAGGCATTACACAGTGGTTTTCTGAACAGTACAGAAGAGCTTTTATCTGTTAATATGGATCCGAAACGGTCGGATTATCGTACACTTACAGCTGCCTCCTGCACTTATGAAGATGCGGCAGAGTCCTTTCCCGGAAGGTTTTGGAAAGACAGCGATGCGGCAATGTATTATTACCGCGGGTTCTGGTATTACGCGGATAAGGCGGTGTTTGAGATTGTGAAGTATGATTATCGAAGAAAGCACAGGAAGACCCTTGTGCGAATTGCAGAGCGCTGGCCGGTATCAGAGAGTCCGGGGGAATATTGGACAGATAACTTCTGCAGGCTGGTTCTGCTGGAGGATACGATCTATTATTCTACCCCTTTTTCCATCTGTGCTCTTTCACCGGTGGGAGAGGGGACGGAAACTGTGTTTACCTCCGGCACTCCTGGTGTATATATTTACGGTCTGGGAATTCTGGATGGAGAACTGGCATATGTTTTAAAAACAGATTTTGATACAGATGAGCCTGAAGTCATTAAGAAAGTAAACGATTCCGGGTCTGTTACGGATCCTTCTAATGGGCAGGAGATTCAGAAACCGGGTGATGGCAGCAGTCAGACGGATCCCGCAGCAGGAGCAGAGGAAACGGAGAAAAAGGAGGATCCTGCAGTGCCAAAAGCTCCCGGACGTCAGAGGATTCGCAGTCTGAAGAGCAGAAAACGACGCTGCCTGACAGTCGTCTGGGAAAAGGACAGCAAAGCAGATGGATATCAGATCTGCTGTTCCACCGGTAAGAAATTTTCGGGAAAATGGACGCGGACCGTCAGGGTAAAGGGAAAGAAAAAGATAAGCTATACGTTTAAAAACCTGAAATCAAAGAAAAAATACTATGTGAAAGTAAGGAGCTATAAACAGACGGGCCGGACTTTCTGTTATGGGAAATATAGTAAAAGGAAAGCGATAAAAGTTAGTTAAGTTAAAAAACTTCAGTAACAGTTTGTTTGCAGAATTAAGTTGTGATTGTCCGGAAAATAAGTTATAATAAATACATCACGAACACGCCGGGGCAGGATGTGAACTTTGACCTGCACGGAAAATAAGTTAAGAAAGAAGATGGGACATGTCATGAAAAAAAGAATCGGTTTATTGACAAGCGGAGGCGACTGTCAGGCGCTAAATGCGACCATGCGCGGAGTAGTAAAAGGATTGGCCTCGAATCTGCCGGAACTGGAGGTTTACGGATTTGCAGACGGATATAAGGGTCTGATCTACGGCGATTACCGGATGCTGACCTCGTCTGATTTTTCCGGAATCCTTACGAAGGGCGGAACGATTCTCGGAACCTCCAGACAGCCGTTCAAGCTGATGCGGACACCGGATGCCAACGGACTGGACAAGGTGGAAGCCATGAAGCAGAATTATTATAAGCTTCGTCTGGACTGCCTGGTGATCCTGGGAGGAAATGGAACACAGAAGACAGCGAATCTGCTGCGCGAGGAAGGCCTGAATATCATTCACCTTCCGAAGACCATTGACAATGACATTTACGGAACAGATATGACCTTCGGTTTCCAGAGCGCGGTAAATATTGCTACAGATGCGATCGACTGTATCCACACAACAGCGGCTTCCCACAACCGTGTATTCCTGGTTGAGGTCATGGGACATAAGGTAGGCTGGCTGACACTCCATGCAGGTATTGCGGGTGGTGCGGATATCATTCTGCTTCCCGAGATTCCGTATGATATTAACAAGGTCGTAGAGGCGATCAACAGAAGAACACAGGCAGGAAAAGGATTCACGATCCTGGCGGTAGCTGAGGGAGCGATCTCCAAAGAGGATGCAAAGCTGTCCAAGAAGGAACTGAAGGAGAAGATGAAAAACAGGAAGTATCCTTCCGTATCTTATGAGCTGGCGGATCAGATTCTTAAGAAAACGGGTGTGGAGGTGCGTATTACCGTTCCGGGGCATACACAGAGAGGCGGAAGCCCGTGCCCGTACGACAGAGTACTTTCCACCAGACTGGGAGCTGAGGCAGCGAAGCTGATCATCAATAATGACTATGGATACATGGTCGGTATCGTAAATAACAAAGTGAAGAAGGTTCCGCTGGGTGATGTTGCCGGCAAGCTGAAGATGGTAGATCCGGACCATCAACTGATTAAAGAGGCAAAGCTCATCGGTATCAGCTTCGGAGATTAATGCATGGGCTATACGGCATTATATCGTAAATTTCGTCCTGACTCTTTCGCCGATGTAAGGGGTCAGGACCCTATTGTAACAACACTGAAGAATCAGATCGCGGCGGACCGTATTGGCCACGCCTATCTTTTTTGCGGAACAAGGGGAACCGGAAAAACCACAGTGGCTAAGATCCTGGCGAAAGCGGTGAACTGCGAGCATCCGTCAGACGGGAACCCCTGCGGGGAATGTGCCTCCTGTCGTGCGATCGCACAGGGCACATCGATGAATGTGATAGAGATCGATGCCGCATCAAACAACGGTGTTGACAATATACGGGAGATCCGTGAGGAGGTTGCCTATTCGCCGGCCAGCGGAAAATACAAGGTTTATATCATTGATGAGGTTCATATGCTGTCTACAGGGGCATTCAATGCACTCCTGAAGACATTGGAGGAACCTCCTTCTTATGTCATTTTTATCCTGGCTACGACAGAGGTGCACAAGATTCCGGTAACGATTCTTTCCAGATGCCAGCGTTATGATTTTAAAAGGATTTCCCTGACGACCATAGCAGACAGGATGCGTGAGTTGATCGCAGAGGAAGAGGTAGAGGCGGATGAGAAGGCCCTGCGCTATATTGCGAAGAAGGCGGACGGCTCCATGAGAGATGCTTTAAGCCTTCTTGATCAGTGCATTGCGTTCTATCTGGGCCAGAAGCTGACCTATGATCATGTACTGGAGGTGCTCGGCGCAGTGGATACAGAGGAGTTCAGCCGTCTGCTTCGGGAGGTGCTGCAAGGTGATGTCGTGCGCGTCATTGCCCATCTGGAGGAGCTCGTCATGCAGGGGCGGGAGCTGGGACAGTTTGTCACAGATTTCACATGGTATCTGAGAAATCTGCTGCTTCTGAAATCCTCAGATGATATGGAGGATGTTCTGGATGTCTCCACCGAGAATCTGCAGCTTCTGAAAGAAGAGGCGGGAATGGTGCGGTCGGATACGCTGATGCGCTATATCCGTATTTTTTCGGAGCTGTCCAGTCAGATGAAATATGCAGCTTCCAAACGCGTCCTTCTCGAGGTGGCACTGATCAAGCTGTGCAGGCCGCAGATGGAGACGGATGAGATCTCGCTGGCAGAACGCATCCGCATCCTGGAGAAGAAGCTGGAAGACGGTGTGATGGTACAGCGCATGCCGGATCTGAAGGAACCTTCCGCCCGCGCGGCAGCCGGGGAGATCCGGAAGCAGGAGATTTCCGGAGAACGCGGGAATACAGAGAAGCCGGCAGAGAGGGCTGTGCCGGAGGATCTTCAGGAGATCATGCGAATGTGGAACAGCATCGTGGCCGAGGCAGAAGGACAGCGGTTCCGGTATGTGCTCTCCCGGGCCGTTCCGAAGTTCAGTACAAACAGCGATGACAGGCGGCTGTTTGTGGTATTTGCTGATTTTCTGGGCGAGAGTTATATAGGCAGTGAAGAGAGGAAACGGGAGCTTGAAAGAATCATTGCGGGGAAGCTGGGAAAGCAGGTAGAAGTAAAATTTATCCTCCGGGCAGATGAACATCTGGCTGGAGGAAATCTTGAAAAGCTCCGTGTGGATGATGCGATAAAGAAGTTTGTCCATGCGGAAGTAGAAATAGAGAATCAGGAGGATTAGAAAGTATGGCAAGACGTGGAGGATTTCCAGGCGGCGGTATGCCGGGTAATATGAACAATCTGATGAAACAGGCACAGAGAATGCAAAGACAGATGGAGGAGAGCCAGAAGGAACTGGAAGAAAAGGAATTTACCGCATCTGCGGGAGGCGGAGCGGTAGAAGTCACTGTGTCCGGGAAAAAAGAAGTGACGAAGGTGAAGCTGTCCGAGGAGGTCGTGGATCCGGATGACATCGAGATGCTGGAGGATCTGATCGTGGCAGCGACCAATGAGGCTATGCGAAAGATGGAGGAGGAAGCAGGGGCGGTCATGGCGAAGATTACCGGCGGTCTGGGCGGCATGGGCGGAGGCTTTCCGTTCTGATGGATTACTTCAGCAGTCAGATCAGCAGGCTGATCGAAGAGCTGTCAAAGCTTCCGGGCATTGGAGCAAAATCTGCACAGCGTCTGGCATTTTATCTGATTAACCGTCCGGTGGAGGAAGTGCAGAAACTTTCCGATGCGATCATTCAGGCAAGAAAGAATGTGCGCTATTGCAGACAGTGTTTTACGCTGACAGATCAGGAGCTGTGCCCGATCTGTGCAGATTCGAAGCGGGATCAGAGCACGATCATGGTCGTGGAGGATACCAGAGATCTTGCAGCCTATGAGAAAACAGGAAAATACGAAGGCGTGTATCATGTGCTTCATGGAGCCATCTCCCCTCTGCTGGGAGTAGGACCCGGTGATATCAAACTCAAAGAACTGATGGTACGTCTGCAGGGAGAGGTGAAGGAAGTGATCATCGCCACAAACTCCAGTCTGGAGGGTGAGACTACCGCCATGTATATCAGTAAGCTCATCAAACCTACCGGAATCAGGGTGAGCCGTATCGCCAGCGGTGTGCCGGTAGGTGGAGATCTGGAGTATATTGATGAGGTGACACTTCTGCGTGCATTAGAAGGAAGAGTAGAATTATAAAAAATTAAAAAAACCCCTTGACTTTTCGACGAAAGTAGTGCTATAATGACCAAGCTGAAAGAAACAGTAACGATGCGTGGCTCAGCTTGGTAGAGCGCTGCGTTCGGGACGCAGAGGTCGCAGGTTCAAATCCTGTCGCATCGACTCCTTGGCAGGGGCACCGGAAATTTTGAGGAATCAGGATTTCCGGTTCTTACTGGGAAAGTACTTTTGAAACATAAAGAAATTGAAAATGTAAAAAAGTACTTGCATTATTACGAAATCTGTGATATGATATCATAGTTCGTAAATGACATGCGGGTGTAGTTCAGTGGTAGAACACCAGCCTTCCAAGCTGGATATGTGGGTTCGATTCCCATCACCCGCTTTTCTATCCCAGAGGCAGTCGAAGATGCTAGTAACAGTCAAAGCTGTGAGGGACAGAAACACTTGCAAAAAAGTACTTGCTTTTTTGAAAATGATGTAGTATAATACCTCATGTTGCAAGTGGAAAATAAAACATTGGGCTATCGCCAAACGGTAAGGCAACGGACTCTGACTCCGTCATTTCAAGGTTCGAATCCTTGTAGCCCAGCTTCTAAGGCTGCTTTGAAAAAAGCAGCCTTTTTGTTTACTTTGCAAATCCGGTGATGCTGATGGCAAGGGCCACACATGAGTAAAAGGAAAGCCGCGAAAAGGCGGTTTTGCGAATGGGTTATGAACCGTTATCATTTCGAATCTTCCGGGGGGTGATTTTATGATCTATCAGTTTGACAGCAGGGTGCGTTACAGTGAGGTGGATATGCAGCAGAAGCTGACCCTGAACAGCATCATCAATTATTTTCAGGACTGCAGTACCTTCCAGTCAGAGGAGCTGGGGCTTGGGATCGAGTATCTGAAAGAGTGTCAGAGAGCATGGATTTTATCTGCATGGCAGATCGTGATCGTACGTTTTCCAAAGCTTGGGGAAAAGATCACGGTACAGACATGGGCATATGGTTTCAAGTCCTTCTGCGGGGAGAGAAATTTCTCGATGCTGGATGGTGACGGGAAGCGGGTGGTCAGCGCCAACTCCATGTGGGCCTTTGTGGATACGGTTTCCGGACGTCCGGTCAGACCAGAGTCGGAGCATATTGATGCTTACGGGAGCGAGGAGCCGCTGGATATGGAATATGCGCCCAGAAAGATTGCACTGCCCGGGGATCCTGTCCGGATGGAGTCTTTTACCGTACAGAGACATCAGCTGGATACAAACCATCATGTGAACAACGGACAGTATGTCCGGATGGCAAATGAGTTTCTGCCGGAGAATTTTCAGGTGCGTCAGATGCGTGCGGAATATAAGAAAGCGGCAGTCCTTCATGATGTGATCGTTCCGTTTGTGTATGAGAGAGAGAAAGAGTGTACGGTGGCATTATGCAATGAAGCGGGGAAGCCTTACGCAGTGGTTTCGTTTTTGTCTTAAAGATTGATGAGCCAGGGGATTGTGGGAATGGGTTACAGCCTGTGTGAAATGAATGGGTAGGCAGACAGAACAGACAGGGTAACTATCGTTTATAAATCTGCATGACTCTGAATAGTTACCAGATAGGAGATAGTATGTTGAAGTTAGGGAAAAGACAGGAATTGACTGTCGTAAAGAAAATGAATTTTGGTATTTATCTGGCGGAAGCGCCGGATGCAAGTGAGAGAGTATTGCTTCCTGCGAAAGAGGTGCCTGAGCAGACAGAAACCGGTGACAGGATGGAGGTCTTTCTTTACCTGGATTCTAAAGACAGAATGATCGCCACCCGCAGGGAACCCCTGGCAGAGCTGGGTGGGATCGCTGTCATGAAGGTGAAAGAAGTGTCGAAAATCGGTGCGTTCCTGGATTGGGGGCTGGAGAAGGATCTGCTGCTTCCGTTTAAGGAGCAGACGAGGCGTGTCAGCCAGGGAGAGGAGATCCTGGTGGCGGTATATCTGGACAAGAGCAGCAGATTTTGCGCAACCATGAACGTTTACGAATATCTGAGCACGGATTCTCCATACAAAAAGGATGATCATGTGACTGGAACGATCTATGAGACGAGCGGAGAATTCGGGATTTTTATAGCAGTAGATAACCGTTATTCCGGACTGATCCCGAAAAGAGAGGCGTCCGGCAGATACCGGATCGGAGATACGATTCAGGTGCGTGTCACAGCGGTGAAGCCGGATGGAAAGCTGGATCTGAGTCCGCGGGAACGGGTGGAGCTTCAGATGGACAGGGATGCACAGCTTGTCATGCAGGTGATTGAAGAGTATGAGGGCGTGCTCCCGTTTGGAGAAAAGGTGTCACCGGAGATCATTAACCGGGAGTTTGGCATCAGCAAGGCGGCATTTAAGCGGGCCGTCGGCCGGCTTTATAAGCAGGGGCGCATTGAGATTACAGAGAACAGGATAAAAAAGGTCTGGGAGAAGGAGAAAAATGGATTCAATTGATTATTATGAACGGTATGCGGCGAGTTATTATGAAAATACGGTGAATTTAAATATGGAGGAGGCACTGGGACGTTTCCTGGCACTGCTTCCTGAGAATGCAGAGGTTCTGGATCTGGGATGCGGTACGGGACGTGATACGGTTTATCTGGAGGATGCCGGCTGTTATGTGACACCAATGGACGGATCGGAACAGATGTGCAGGCTTGCCGAGATCTATACAGATAAAGAAGTTCTGCATATGACCTTTGAGGAGATGGAGTTCGAAGAGGTGTTTGACGGCATCTGGGCATGTGCATCCCTTCTACATGTAGAGGGAAAGAATATGGACCGCATTATGAAAAAGGTGGTCAATGCCTTGAAGCCGGATGGGGTTCTCTATATGTCCTTTAAGTACGGGGATGCAGAGGAGATCCGGAATCAGCGCCTGTTTCATGATTATACGGAAGAGACAGCATATGATATGGTCATGAGGCAGGAAGGGGTCAGAATCGTCGAGATGTGGCAGAGCGATGATGTCCGCGGCATTGAAACAAAGTGGCTGAATCTGCTGGTGAAGAAGGATCCGGAGAAAGAAGAGTCAAATGAATAAGACAAAAAGTATCAACAGATTATTTTTGGGAATGATTCTGTGGGCGGTCCTTGCACCGTTGTTTTTACAGAGAATCCTGATGATGATGAGCACGGAACAGAGTATGGTGGCAGGAGAGGTCCTTTTTACGATACCGGTGGTCGTTTATCTTCTGACCAGGCGGATCCGTATCCGGGAATGGATCCCGTTTCGGAAAACAGGAATATCGACGATCCTGATGTCAGCGCTGGCAGGCTTTCTGCTGCTTCCGCTTGTAACGTTTATCAATCTTTTTTCGATGCTGTTTGCGACGAATTATGTGAGCCAGTCCAGCGTGCAGCTGGTGGAGAATCCGCTGTGGCTGAATCTTCTGATCGTCGCTGCCATTCCGGCTGTCGTGGAGGAGCTCACCTACCGCGGGATCTTTTACCATGCCTACAGGGAAAAGGGTGTGATTCCCGGGACAATTGCCAGTGCGATCGTATTCGGCATCATGCACAGGAATCTGAACCAGTTCTTTTATGCGCTGGTTCTGGGGATCATTTTCTGTATGCTGGTAGAGATCACTGGCAGCATCTATGCATCTATGACAGCGCATTTTGTGATCAACGGATGGAGCGTGCTGCTGCTGGCGGTACAGAAACCCCTGCAGGATCTGGCAGGTATGGGTGGAGACATGCAGGCCGTACAGTCTGAGCTGACAAATGAGATGCTTCTGATGGCGCTCGGAGTCTATGGTGTCTTCGCACTGATCGGAACAGCATCGGCGACAGGTGTTATGATCTGGCTGACAAAGCACTGCAAACGGGAGGCGCATATGCGCTGGTGTTTCCGGAGACATGCACTTCCGGAAGGGGTAAAGAGAAGCTTTGTGACACCGTCATTTGTCATTGCGCTGGTTCTGGCGGTGGGGTATATGATCCTGCTGGAGATCGTATGATCCGGAAGAAAGGGGAAAAGGGTGAATTTTACACATCTTCACGTCCATACGGAGTACAGTCTGCTGGACGGTTCAAATAAAATAAGAGAATATGTTGCCAGGGTGAAGGAGCTGGGCATGGACAGCGCAGCGATCACGGACCATGGCGTGATGTTTGGTGTCATTGATTTCTACCGGGAGGCGAAGGCAGCTGGAATAAATCCGATCCTGGGATGTGAGGTGTATGTGGCACCAAATTCACGTTTTGATAAGGAAACCTCAGGCGGGGAGAACAGATATCATCATCTGGTCCTTCTGGCAGAGAATAATCAGGGCTACAGCAACCTGATGAAAATCGTTTCCAAAGGCTTTGTAGAGGGCTTCTACTACAAGCCCCGTGTAGATATGGAAGTACTCGGGAAGTACCATGAGGGAATCATCGCTCTGAGTGCCTGCCTCGCAGGGGAGGTACAGCGCTATCTGACGCGGGGGATGTATGAGGATGCAAAGAAATCAGCTTTAAAATATGAGGAGATTTTTGGAAAGGGAAATTTCTTTCTGGAGCTTCAGGATCACGGGATTCCGGAGCAGAAGATGGTAAACCAGCAGCTGATGCGCATGAGTAAGGAGCTGGGAATCGGGCTTGTGGCTACCAATGATGTTCATTATACGTATGCACAGGATGCCGCTCCCCATGACATTCTGCTGTGTATCCAGACAGGGAAGAAGCTCTCTGACGAGGACAGAATGCGCTATGAGGGCGGACAGTATTTTGTAAAGTCTCCCGAGGAGATGGCACGGCTGTTTCCTTATGCACCGGAGGCTCTGGAAAATACACATAAAATTGCACAGCGCTGCCATGTGGAGATCGAATTTGGCGTGACGAAGCTTCCAAAATACGATGTCCCGGAGGGATACACCTCCTGGGAATACCTGAATAAGCTGTGTTTTGAAGGATTAAAGGAGCGTTATGATCCGGTGACGGAGGAGCTGACGGAGAGGCTGAATTATGAGTTGGGGACCATCCGGCAGATGGGATATGTGGATTACTTTCTGATCGTTTGGGATTTTATCAAATATGCCAGAGATCATGACATCATGGTGGGACCGGGCCGGGGGTCGGCGGCAGGGAGTCTGGTGGCGTACACTCTTGGTATTACGAAGCTGGATCCGATCCGTTATCATCTGCTGTTTGAACGTTTTCTGAACCCGGAACGTGTATCCATGCCGGATATCGATGTGGATTTCTGCTTTGAGAGGAGGCAGGAGGTCATTGACTATGTGGTTCGAAAATACGGAAAGGACCGTGTGGTACAGATCGTCACCTTCGGTACCCTGGCAGCAAGGGGTGTGATCCGGGATGTGGGGCGTGTGATGGATCTGCCCTATGCCATGGTGGACTCCATTGCAAAGATGATCCCTCAGGAATTAAATATTACGATCGACAAGGCGCTGGAAGTGAACAGTGAATTCCGGAAGCTGTATGAAGAGGATGAGCAGGTGCATACCCTGATCGATATGTCGAAACGTCTGGAGGGACTTCCCAGACATACCTCCATGCATGCGGCAGGAGTGGTCATCAGTCAGAAAGCTGTCGATGAATATGTACCCCTTTCCAGAGCAAGTGACGGTTCCATCACCACCCAGTTCACCATGACGACGCTGGAGGAACTGGGACTTCTGAAAATGGACTTTCTGGGGCTGCGCACCCTGACGGTTATCCAGAATGCTGTGCGTATGGCGGAAAAGAGCAGCGGCAGAACGATCGACCTGGATGCGATCGATTACAATGACAGGGCGGTACTGGATTCTCTGGGGACGGGAAAAACCGACGGCGTATTTCAGCTGGAAAGTGCCGGTATGAAGAATTTCATGAAAGAGCTCAAACCTCAGAGCCTGGAGGATATTATTGCAGGAATCTCCCTGTACCGGCCGGGACCTATGGACTTTATTCCCCAGTATATCCGGGGAAAGAATCATCCTGAATCGATCACCTATGACTGTCCGGAGCTGGCACCGATCCTGGAGCCTACCTATGGCTGTATCGTGTACCAGGAGCAGGTGATGCAGATCGTGCGCGCCCTGGGCGGATATACCCTGGGACGAAGTGATCTGCTGCGCCGTGCCATGTCCAAGAAAAAGGCGGCAGTGATGCAGAAGGAGCGCCGGAATTTTGTCTACGGAAATGAGGAGGAGGGGGTACCGGGCTGCATTAAGAACGGAATCGATGAGAAAGTGGCCAATAAGATCTACGATGACATGATCGATTTTGCTAAATACGCTTTCAATAAATCTCATGCGGCAGCGTACGCTGTGGTTTCCTACCAGACGGCATACCTGAAGTATTATCATCCGGTAGAGTTTATGGCGGCGCTGATGACTTCTGTCATAGATAATCCGAGAAAAGTATCGGAGTATATTTATTCCTGCCGTCAGATGGGGATTCAGATCCTGCCTCCGGATATCAACAGGGGAGAGGGAGCATTTTCCGTGGATGGCAGAAGTATCCGTTACGGGCTTTCGGCGATTAAAAGCATCGGCAGGCCGGTGATTGACGCGATCGTGGCAGAGAGAGAGGTCCGGGGGCCGTTTCAATCCCTGAAGGACTTTGCGGAGCGGCTTTCCGGAAAAGAGATCAATAAGAGAACGATAGAAAGCTTTATCAAATCCGGTGCGCTGGACAGCCTGGGGGGAACAAGAAAGCAGTTTATGATGACGTATGTCCGTGTTATGGACAGTGTCAGTCAGGAGAAAAAGTATGCGATGACAGGGCAGCTTTCGCTGTTTGATTTTGTAGACGAAGAGGAAAAGAAAGCCTATGAAGTCCGCATGCCGGATGTAGGAGAGTATGAGAAAGAGCAGCTTCTCGCCTTTGAGAAGGAAGTGCTGGGAATTTATGTCAGCGGACACCCGCTGGATGACTATGAGGAAATGTGGCGCAGGAATATTTCGGCAGTCACGTCAGATTTTGTGCTGGACGAGGAGACCGGGAGTGCGAAGGTGCCTGATCATTCGTATGCTGTTGTCGGCGGCATGATCACGGCAAAAACAGTGAAATACACCAGAACAAATAAAGCGATGGCGTTTATCACGGTGGAGGATCTGCTGGGAACGGTTGAGGTGGTGGTATTTCCAAAGGATTTTGAAAAATACAGGAATCTGCTGGAAGAGGATAACAAGGTGTTTGTAAGAGGCCGCGTTTCCGGAGAGGAAGATAAGGACAGCAAGCTGATATGTGAAAAAATCTGGGGGTTTGCGGATATTCCGAAGGAGCTGTGGATACAATTCACTGATAAAGCGACTTTTTCTGCACAGGAGTCAAAATTGTACGGCTTTCTGCGTGAGGAGGAAGGAGAAGACCGTGTCGTCATTTATGTAAAAAATCCCCGGGCGGTGAAGCGGCTGTCAGAAAACTGGGGGATCACCATCAGCGATGGGCTTTTGCGCAAATTGACGGATTATTTCGGTGAAGCAAATGTAAAAGTTGTAGAAAAGTCTATTGAAAAACAGTCGAAAATGCATTAAAATGATGAAGGATAATAATGTTTAATAAAATTAGCGGCAGTGGAATAGATACACTCATAGATACGGAGGTAGAAGCATGGGAAAAGAGATTAAAACAATCGGAGTATTGACAAGCGGTGGTGATGCTCCGGGTATGAACGCAGCGATTCGTGCAGTGGTAAGAAAGGCAATTTCCAGAGGGTTAAAGGTCAAGGGTGTTCTGAAGGGCTATAATGGGCTGCTGAATGAAGAGATTATTGATATGACGGCACGTGATGTGTCTGATACGATTTCAAAGGGCGGCACGATCCTTTATACAGCACGTTGTGCAGAATTCCGTACACTGGAAGGACAGAAACAGGGGGCAGAGGTCTGCAGAAAACACGGCATTGACGGGCTGGTGGTTATCGGAGGAGACGGTTCTTTTGCAGGAGCCCAGAAACTGGCAGCACTCGGGATCAATACCGTTGGTGTACCGGGAACCATCGACCTGGACATTGCATGTACGGAGTATACGATTGGATTTGATACAGCAGTAAATACTGCTATGGAAGCGATCGATAAAGTTCGTGATACATCTACCTCCCATGAGAGATGCAGTATTATCGAGGTTATGGGACGTAATGCAGGCTACATTGCTCTCTGGTGCGGCATTGCCAATGGTGCCGAGGACATCCTGTTGCCGGAGAATTATGATTATGATGAGCAGAAGCTGATCAATAACATCATTGCCAACAGGAAGCGTGGCAAGAAGCATCATATTATCATTAATGCGGAAGGAATCGGACATTCCACCAGTATGGCACGCCGTATCGAGGCAGCTACCGGTGTGGAGACGAGAGCAACGATCCTTGGACACATGCAGCGTGGAGGAAGCCCGACATGCCGTGACCGTGTCTATGCATCGATGATGGGTGCTTACGCGGTAGACCTTCTGGCAGAAGGAAAGAGCAACCGTGTGGTAGGTTATAAGAATGGTCATTATGTAGATTTTGATATCGATGAGGCTCTGGCGATGCAGAAGAATATCGATGATTATGAATATGCAGTGAGCAAGGCACTTACTGTATAGAAGAGGCGGAAGGAGTAGCACATGGCATCAAAGTCATTTGTTGTATACGGTCTGGGAAAGTTCGGATATAGTGTGGCAGTGTCTCTGGCAAGGAACGGCTGTGAGGTTCTGGCAGTGGATATCGACGGGGATCTTGTAGAGGACATTGCCAATGAAGTAACCCTGGCAGTGAGGGCAAATGTGAAGGATCAGGATGTGTATCAAAGCCTTGGCATCGGAAATATGGACGGGGCTGTTGTGGCTATTTCGGGAGATATGGAGGCCAGCATCATGGCAACGATTCTTTCGAAAGAGGCCGGGATTCCCTACGTGATGTCTAAGGCCGGATCCGTGACTCACGGAGAGGTTCTGAAAAAGGTAGGGGCCGATCAGATCATTTTCCCGGAACGGGAGATGGGATCCCGTGTCGCCAGAAATATGGTTTTCGGTAAATTTGTGGATACCTTTGAACTTTCTTCCACCTACAGTATGGCGGAACTGGAGATTCCCGATTCGTGGGTGGGAAAGAGCCTGCGGGAGCTGAACGTCCGCCGGAAATACGGTGTGAACGTCATTGCGGTGCGGGAAGGTGAGAAGATCAATGCAAATATGGATCCCGATGAACCGCTGGAGAGACACCAGATCATTCTGACCGTGGGAAATAATGAAGATCTGAAGAGGATAAAATAGAGAGCAGTGGATTTCCGCGCATGTGGACAGACCTGTTGTCTGCTGTTCGGAATCGTTGTAAATAAGTATGATATAGTGACATGTTTCAGCCATGCGTTCGGCGGATGACCAGTTCAGGTATGCAGCCGTGGGCATGGCTGAACTTTTGTAATGCTTCAGAAATGGTTTAGAACAACGGAAAGCATTCTTTATCGGAAGAGGACGGTAGTTAAAGTGGATCATACCAGGGGAAAAGAGGAGAAGGAAAATGATTACAAGTGCGTCAAATGCGCAGATTAAGAATCTGATCCAGCTGCAGAAAAAAGGGAAGGCACGCCGGGAACAGGATGTGTTTGTGGCAGAGGGGATCAAAATGTACCGGGAAGCCCCCCGGGAACTGATTGAGAAAATATATATTTCCAGGAGCTTTTCTGAGAGGGAAGAATGTGCGGGGATTCTGGAGGGCGGAAAAGCGGAGATCGTGGAGGATCGTGTTTTTCAGAGTGCGGCAGATACGAAGACACCGCAGGGGATCCTGGCTGTGATCCGGCGGCAGCATTATTCTCTGCAGCAGGTGCTGGCAGGCGATATGCCGCTGATCCTGATTCTTGAAAATCTTCAGGATCCGGGGAATCTGGGAACGATTCTGCGAACAGGAGAAGGTGCAGGCGTGACAGGAGTGATCATGAGCGCGGACACAGTGGATATCTACAATCCGAAAACGATACGCTCGACCATGGGATCTGTATACCGGGTTCCTTTCTGTTATGTACAGGATATGGATGCGGCGATGGAAGCAGTGAAGGAGAGGAGAATTGTGACTTATGCGGCACATCTGAAGGGGACACAGGCTTACGATGCTTTTGAGTATCGCCGCGGATGCGGGTTTATGATCGGCAACGAAGGAAATGGACTGACGGATGAACTGGCAAACCGGGCGGATGCGTATGTCCGGATTCCTATGTGCGGAAGAGTGGAATCGCTGAATGCAGCGGTGGCTTCGTCGATTCTGATGTATGAGGCATTCAGACAGAGACGATAGGGGGTGTCAAGCATTTTTGAAAATGTCCCAAAATAAGTGAAACATTAGCCCCGTCAA
>UQCM01000050.1 GCA_900539525.1 uncultured Blautia sp. | reverse complement strand
GAGCAAGCTCCCCAAGGCAAATATTTATAAATCTGCATGACTCTGAACTGTTACAAATGCAAGAAGAAAAGTCAGTGCAGAAAAAAAGGAAGCAAATCTGCTTCCTTTTTTAAACAGTTCGTAGGGGAATCGAACCCCTGTTTTCGCCGTGAGAGGGCGACGTCTTAACCGCTTGACCAACGAACCATGTCCTGTTGACTTCTATATCATACTATATGATTTTCAAAAAATCAAGTACTTTTTTGAAAAATTTTAAAATTTCTAATTTTCTGAATTTTTACGTTTATTTAGTTTAAATGATGCCAGGGTCAAAAGGTCATGATTTTCATGCTTGCATGAAAAAAAATGACTTTTTCACCCGCTAAACATGAGAAAGTAGCCATTTTTCGAAGATAAATGAGCGGATTGCAAATGTTTTGTCGATTTTGAGAGTTCGAAGTATGGAAAAATCGACGTAAGGCTCATTTGTCGACCGCTCATTTAAATGATGCCAGAGTCAAAAGGTCATGACTCCATTCGATGTCAGGAAACCATTTATAATTATGAAATCCTTGCAACGCCGCTTTCAATTGCTGCTTTTCTTGTGGCTTCCGCCACGGCATCCCTGACTCTTCTGTCAAAGGCTGCAGGAAGGATGTAGTCCGGATTCAGCTCTTCGTCACTCACCAGTCCGGCAATCGCACGGGCGGCGGCAACCTTCATCTGATCATTGATATCTGCTGCCCGTACATCCAGAGCCCCACGGAAGATTCCGGGAAAACACAGCACGTTGTTGACCTGATTCGGGAAATCAGAACGTCCGGTGGAAACGACAGCTGCTCCCGCTGCTTTTGCCTCATCCGGAAAAATTTCAGGTGTAGGGTTGGCACAGGCAAAGATCACCGGATCCTTCGCCATACTTCGTACCATGTCCTGTGTCAGTGTCCCCGGAGCGGAAACCCCAATAAAGACATCTGCTCCTTTTATCACATCCTGAAGGGATCCCTTTTCATGACGGAAGTTCGTAATCCCGGCCATTTCTTCTTTAATCGGATTCAGGTCCTCCCTTCCCTCATAGATCGCGCCTCTCCGGTCTGTCATGATCACATTTTTCAGTCCCATGGACATCAACAGCCGGATAATCGCAATCCCTGCCGCACCGGCACCGGAGGTCACGATCTTCACCTCATCCAGTTTCTTTCCCACCAGCTTTAATGCGTTCAGAATACCCGCCAGCGTAATCACCGCCGTTCCATGCTGATCATCATGAAAAACAGGGATATCACAACACTCTTTCAGTCTCTTTTCTATTTCAAAGCATCTCGGTGCGGAAATATCCTCCAGATTAATCCCTCCAAAGCTGCCTGCCAGCAGGGATACCGTATGGACGATCTCATCCACATCCTTACTGCGGATACACAAGGGAACCGCATCCACATCACCGAATTCCTTAAACAGCACGCACTTACCTTCCATAACCGGCATCCCTGCCTCCGGTCCAATATCTCCCAGTCCCAGTACAGCTGTTCCGTCTGTGACCACAGCAACCGTATTCCAGCGGCGTGTCAGTTCAAAGCTTTTTGAGACATCCTTCTGTATTTCCAGACAGGGTTCTGCGACACCAGGCGTATAGGCAAGACTGAGTGCCTCTCTGGAATCCACTGCTGCCCTTGACTTTATCTCAAGTTTTCCTTTTAATTCATAATGCATCTTCAACGATTCTTTTGCGTAGTCCATTTCCATTCTCCCTTCTATGCTGTCAGATCTGTTGTATCGTTGCGTTTCACTGTATCAAAAAGACCCTTTCAGTGACTGACCTGTGAAAGACTGTATACCAACACCATTCTATACCAGTACGGTATCAAAATACAACAAATTTATCCATAAAAATGTGCTAAGATTAATTAACAGATACTATTCACACGTCCAGTTCGAGGTGTTTTCTGTGAGTGAAGCGAACCGAAAGTCATAGAAAACACCGGAAAAGAATAGAAATCTTTTCCGGTGTCTAGTATAACCCACAACAAATAACCTTATGTTTCGCTGGTCTGCTTTCCCGATAGCACAGGTTTTATTTATTGAACAGCTTTGAATGCCTCATCGAGATCCTGAATGATATCATCAATATTTTCCGTACCGATGGAAAGACGAATGGTATTCGGACGGATTCCCTGATCTGCCAGCTCTTCCTCTGTGCACTGGCTGTGTGTGGTGGTAGCCGGATGGATTACCAGCGACTTCACATCTGCCACATTCGCCAGCAGTGAGAACAGCTCCAGATTATCAATGAAATCTTTTGCCTTCTGCGCATCTCCCTTAATCTCAAAGGTGAAGATAGAACCTCCGCCATTCGGGAAATACTTTGCATATAACTCCTTCTGTACAGGGTCATCCGTAACCGAAGGATGATTTACTTTCTCAACCTGCGGATGATTGTTCAGATACTCTACAACTTTTAATGCATTTGAAACATGGCGCTCTACACGAAGAGAAAGTGTTTCAAGTCCCTGAAGGAAGAAAAATGCATGGAAAGGTGAAAGCGTCGCGCCGGTGTCTCTTAAGAGAATCGCACGTATCTTTGTCACAAATGCTGCCGCACCTACTGCCTTCGTAAAACTGATCCCGTGGTAGCTTGTATTCGGCTCTGTCAGAGATGCAAACTTTCCGGATCCCTCCCAGTCAAACTTTCCGCTGTCAACGATCACACCGCCAATGGTGGTGCCGTGTCCGCCGATGAACTTGGTGGCGGAATGTACTACAATGTCAGCACCGTATTCAATCGGACGTACCAGATACGGAGTAGCAAACGTATTGTCAACGACCAGCGGGATCTTGTGGGCATGAGCAATCTGTGCCACTTTCTCGATATCAACCACATCAGAGTTTGGATTGCCCAGTGTCTCGATATAGATCGCTTTTGTATTGTCCCGGATCGCTGCTTCCACTGCATCATAATCAAAGATATCTACAAAAGTTGTCTGGATCCCATACTGTGGAAGTGTATGTGCCAGCAGATTATAAGATCCGCCATAGATATTCTTTGCAGATACGATATGATCACCATTCTGTGCCAGATTCTCAATCGTATAGGAAATGGCTGCTGCACCGGATGCCACCGCCAGAGCTGCCACACCGCCTTCCAGAGCTGCGATACGCTTCTCAAATACATCCTCGGTAGGATTGGTCAGACGTCCATAAATATTGCCGGCATCCGCCAGTCCAAAGCGAGCAGCAGCGTGGTCACTGTTGCGGAAAACATAGGATGAAGTCTGATAAATCGGTACTGCCCTTGCATCGGTAACCGGGTCCGGCTGTTCCTGTCCTACATGCAGCTGTAAGGTTTCAAATTTAAAGTTTCTATTAGCTCTTGTAATTTTTTCACTCATGTGCGTATCCTCCATGGCGATCCTATCTGTTCGAATCGCTTTTATATTAATAATATTTTTATAGCCCTGTTACTCTCGCTGTGTTTCGTTTGTAATTGCTAATCGACACATTCGTTCCTCTTCTATAAAAATATAACCGCCTGATTTCAATACTTTCATTCTGCACTCCTTCACCCTGTTTGTTTATACGAATCAAAAAGCAGCTATTCTGTAAACAGTGGTGTTGAATAATATCTGTCACCTGTATCCGGAAGCAGCGCGACGATCGTCTTCCCCTCATTTTCTGGACGCTTTGCCAGCTGAATGGCTGCCGATAATGCAGCACCGGATGAAATTCCCACCAGCACGCCTTCCTTTCTGGCCATCAGCTTTCCGTAAGTAAAAGCATCCTCATTTTCAATCCTGATGATCTCATCATAAACGGATGTATTCAGCACTTGCGGTACGAATCCGGCACCGATTCCCTGAATCTTGTGCGGGCCTCCCTTTCCTTCTGAGAGCACCGGAGAGCCGGCGGGCTCTACAGCCACGATCTTTATCTCACTCTTCTGAGATTTGAGATATTCTCCTACACCTGTCAATGTTCCACCGGTTCCTACACCTGCCACGAAAATGTCCACTTCGCCGTCCGTATCCTTCCAGATTTCCGGGCCTGTGGTATTTCTATGAGTCTCAGGGTTCGCCGGATTGACAAACTGTCCCGGGATGAAACTGTCCGGAATCTCCTTCGCCAGCTCCTCCGCTTTTGCGATTGCTCCTGACATTCCCTTTGCACCTTCTGTCAGTACCAGTTCTGCGCCGTATGCCTTCAGGATGTTTCTTCTCTCCACACTCATGGTTTCCGGCATCGTGAGGATGATCCGGTATCCCTTCGCCGCTGCGATGGAGGCAAGACCGATTCCCGTATTACCGGATGTCGGCTCTATGATCACGGAACCTTCTTTTAACAGTCCCTTTGCCTCTGCGTCCTCAATCATACTCTTTGCGATCCTGTCCTTAACGCTTCCTGCCGGATTAAAATACTCAAGCTTTACAAGAACTCTTGCCTGTAATCCCAGTTCCTTTTCGATGTTTGTCACTTCTACCAATGGTGTATTTCCAATCAATCCCAGTGTTCCTTTATAAATCGATGCCATAATGCTCCTCCTTTTTCATACTTTATCTATATGTATTATTTGATTTATCTGAATTATACCCCTTGTAATCCTATATGTCAAGTAGGTTTTAAAAAATTCTAAGATGGAATCATCCCTAGATTAAAAGGTGCAGTGACCGCATCTCCTCTCTCTTCCACGAGGCGGAATCCCACAGATGCTACCCTCCTGGACAGACATCCCCTGCACTCCGCTGCTTCCTCACCTGTACAGATTTTATTATCATACAGATCGTACTGCTTCCTGTTCCTGACCGGTGACAGGTTTGGCATCACAACATTTGCACCGGACTGCAGCCCTTTCTCCCTTCCCCGTGGATCAACAGTACCCAGAGCGGTGGTAGCAGGGAGGAGAACCCCCGGCAGCAGGATGCGGATGATTGACAACAAAAACAGAGTCATATCCACACTTCCCGCCTTTTCCTCCGCAAACCGTGTAGCATGATGCGGAATAAACGGACCGATTCCTACCATCTGCGGCTCCAGCTCTTTCAGAAACTCCAGATCTGCTGCCAGCGTTTCCAGCGTCTGTCCCGGAGATCCAACCATAAATCCTGCCCCTACCTGATAACCAAGTGTTTTCAGATCATACAGACACTGCTTTCTCCGGGCAAGACTCATCGATTCGGGATGAAGCATATGATAGTGTGCGTCGTCTGCCGTTTCATGACGCAGCAGATACCGGTCGGCGCCCGCCTCACGAAACCGCCGGTAACTCTCACAGGATTTCTCCCCGATGGAAAGCGTAAGAGCACAGTCCGGATATGCAGTCTTGATCTGACGGATGATATCCTCCATCCGCTCATCTGTATACCAGGGATCCTCTCCACCCTGAAGTACAAAGGTGCGAAAGCCCAGTCGATATCCCTCGCGGCAGCACTCCATAATCTCATCCGCTGTAAGCCGGTATCTTTCTGCTGTCCGGTTGCCGCTTCGTATTCCGCAGTAATAACAATTATTCTTGCAATAATTTGTAAATTCAATCAATCCCCGTGTATATACCTTATCTCCATAGTATTTTCTTCTGAGAGACAATGCCTCATTTCTCAGAAGCTCTCTGACATCCTCATCATCTGCAAGTTTCAGTAATTCCACATATTCATCTCTGGTAAGCTTATGGTTTTTTATCAGTTTTTCTGCTATTATCATAGATACTCCTTTGCATATGAGCATTCAATAAAGACTTTACACCTTAGATCGTGTATAGTTATTTGATTTCGAGTTCTTCGGTCGCTATACCAAGTGACTGCATTCGTGCTTTTAAAACTCTTTCCTGATATGCAATTTCTGCATCCCTGTCAGGTGCGCTTTTTACTCTCTGAAGATTAACAAATTCTTTAATAACCTGGTCTTTAAGTTCTTTTTCATTCATTGTATCTTCTCCCATATTCTCACCACCTTTTCAAATGGTATTATATCATAGTGTAAAGCCTTTATTCAATTATCAAAGTCCAACTATCGGGAAAAATCAGAAAATAGGTAACTGTTCAGAGTCATGCAGATTTATAAATATTTGCTTTGGGGAGCTTGCTCACCAGAGGCAAATTTTATAAATCTATAGGGCGAGAGCCGACATGAGCAAAAGGAAAGCCTCGCAGAGGCGATTTTGCGAATGGACTCTGAATAGTTACAAAAATAAAATGTAAGAAAAACAGAATAAATAAAATAGATTTACAGATTACATAGAATTTACAAGAAACATTTCTAACCGGAGAGTGTGTTAAAAACACATTCTCCGGTTATATATAGTATATACTACTTATAGTTTACGATCTTTCCGAAATCCGGTTTGAGGGATGCTCCACCTACCAGACCGCCGTCGATATCGTCCTGAGCGAATAATTCAGGAGCGGTTGCTGCGTTTACGGATCCGCCGTACTGGATACGGATCTCTGCTGCTGTTGCATCATCGTAGATCTCAGCGATGCACTCGCGGATGGCCTTGCAAACCTCCTGAGCCTGCTCTGTAGTAGCTGTTTTTCCTGTTCCGATTGCCCAGATCGGCTCGTAAGCGATGACAGCTGTCTTTGCCTGATCTGCTGTTACTCCCAGGAAGCCAACCTTAACCTGCTGACGGATAAAGTCCATCGTCACGCCCTGCTCTCTCTGCTCCAGAGATTCTCCACAGCACATGATCGGTGTGATACCGTGCTCGAAAGCTTTCAGCATTTTCTTATTTACGGTCTCATTGGTCTCTGCAAAGTACTCTCTTCTCTCAGAATGGCCGAGAACCACGTATTTTACACCTGCATCTGTAAGCATCACCGGAGAGATCTCGCCTGTGAAGGCACCCTTCTCCTCGAAATACATATTCTCTGCACCCACCTGGATGTTAGAGCCTTTTACTGCTTCTACAACCGGGATAATATCGATTGCCGGAACACAGAATACAACATCTACCTCATCGTTTGCTACTAAAGGTTTTAACTCATTTACCAGTGCAACTGCCTCGCTCGGAGTCATGTTCATTTTCCAGTTGCCTGCGATGATTTTCTTTCTTGCCATGATATTTCTATCTCCTTTTCTATATCTGCTTCGGTATGCAACCCAAAGACTTATTTATCGTTTGCTGCTGCTACACCCGGCAGTTCTTTTCCTTCCAGGAACTCCAGGGAAGCGCCGCCGCCTGTAGAGATATGGCTCATCTTATCACCAAATCCCATCTGGTTTACAGCTGCTGCGGAATCACCACCGCCGATGATCGTAGTAGCATCTGTCTCAGCCAGTGCTTTCGCAACTGCAATCGTACCCTGTGCCAGCGTCGGGTTCTCGAATACACCCATCGGTCCATTCCAAACAACCGTCTTAGCTGTCTTAACAGCTTCAGCAAACAGCTCTGCAGATGCAGGTCCGATATCCATACATTCCATGTCAGCCGGGATATCGTCAGAAGAAACAACCTTAACCTCAATCTCTGCATCGATTGGATTCGGGAACTCATAAACAGCCTTGGCATCTACCGGAAGCAGGATCTTTTTGCCCAGTTTTTCTGCCTTTTCCATCATCTCTTTGCAGTAATCGATCTTTGACTCGTCAAGCAGAGATTTTCCAACCTCTTTGCCCAGTGCCTTTAAGAATGTATATGCCATACCACCGCCAATGATCAGTGTATCACATTTCTCAAGCAGGTTGTTGATAACATTTAATTTGTCTGCAACCTTTGCACCGCCAAGGATTGCTACGAAAGGTCTCTCAGGATTGTTTACCGCATTGCCAAGGAAATCAATTTCTTTCTGCATCAGATATCCGACAACTGCTGTATCCACGTACTGTGTAACACCTACATTTGAGCAGTGAGCTCTGTGTGCCGTACCGAATGCGTCATTAACAAACACGTCACATAAGGAAGCCAGATCTTTGCTGAATGCCTCTCCGTTCTTTGTCTCCTCTGCACGATAACGTGTATTCTCCAGTAATACGACCTCGCCATCCTTCATAGCCTCTACTGCAGCCTTTGCATTTGGTCCTACAACTTCAGGATCAGCAGCAAACTTTACTTCCTGTCCCAGAAGCTCAGAGAGACGAACTGCAACCGGTGCTAAGGAAAGCTCAGGCTTCGGCTCTCCCTTCGGCTTTCCAAGATGTGAGCAGAGGATTACCTTACCGCCGTCAGCGATTAATTTCTTGATCGTCGGAAGTGCTGCCACCAGACGATTCTCGTCAGTAATCTTTCCGTCGATTAACGGAACGTTGAAATCACATCTCACCAGAACTTTCTGGCCTTTTACATTGATATCATCTACTGATTTTTTGTTGAGCATTTCATTGCCTCCTTAAATTATAAAATTTAAGGGTCCGGCCCAATCAGACCGGACCCTTTTGGATCTTCTTAAAGATATTCTGGATTATGCTAACTCTGAGAAGAACTTAATTGTACGAACCATCTGGCTTGTGTAGGAGTTCTCATTGTCATACCAGGAAACTACCTGAACCTCAGTTGTGCCATTCTCTAACGGCAGAACCATTGTCTGAGTAGCATCGAACAGAGAACCGAATCTCATACCAACGATATCGCTGGATACGATCTCATCTGTGTTGTATCCGAAGGACTCGTTAGCTGCTGCTTTCATAGCTGCGTTGATCTGATCTACAGTTACGTTTCCTTCTACAACTGCTGTTAAGATCGTAGTAGAACCTGTCGGGGTCGGAACACGCTGTGCAGAACCGATTAATTTGCCGTTCAGCTCCGGGATAACCAGACCGATTGCCTTTGCAGCACCTGTGCTGTTCGGAACGATATTAACTGCTGCTGCACGGGATCTTCTTAAATCACCTTTTCTCTGAGGTCCATCCAGAGTCATCTGATCGCCTGTGTAAGCGTGGATCGTGCACATGATACCGGATTTGATCGGAGCCAGGTCATTTAATGCTTTTGCCATAGGTGCCAGGCAGTTTGTTGTACAGGAAGCTGCGGAGATGATGGTGTCTTCAGCTTTCAGTGTCTCATGGTTTACATTGTAAACGATAGTAGGAAGATCGTTTCCTGCCGGTGCAGAGATAACAACTTTACGAGCACCTGCATTGATATGAGCCTGAGCTTTTGCCTTGGATGTGTAGAATCCTGAGCACTCCAGAACTACGTCAACACCAAGCTCTCCCCATGGGCAGTTGTTTGCATCCGGGAATGCATAGATCTTGATTTCCTTTCCATCTACTGTGATGGAATCTTCGCCTGCTGTTACTGTGTCAGCTAATGCATATTTACCCTGAGATGAATCATATTTTAATAAATGTGCTAACATTGCCGGAGATGTTAAGTCGTTGATCGCAACTACTTCATATCCTTCTGCGCCAAACATCTGTCTGAATGCGAGACGTCCAATACGTCCAAAACCATTGATTGCTACTTTTACTGCCATGATTTGATTCCTCCTAAGAATAAAATATTTGTAACCGGCTGTTGAAATTACCGATTATTTGTGTGTTTCCATAGTTTGTGAAAGAAACATCAACCTATTTGTATTCTACCTAATTTGTCCCAAAAATTCAAGAGAAAAATACAAATTTATGATATTTTACTATCTTTTCATAGATTATGGACATTTTTCAGAATTTCTATTATGATGATACCAGGGTCAAAAGGTCATGTGTTTCATGCTTGCATGAAAAAACATGACTTCTTGACCCGCAAAACATGAGAAAGTAGCCCGAACAGGGCGGATTTCGAATGTTTTCAGGATTTCGGGAGCACGAAGTGCGGAGAAATCCGTGATATCATGGTGTCAAAATACCTTTTGACACCAACATCATTAAAAGGTAATTGTCAGGAGGGGACTATTTGAACGCAGATTTTCACATTCATTCATCTTTTTCCGCCGACTCGGATGCACCTATGATTTCTATGGTCAAGGAGGGGATCCGGCGCGGGCTGACGACTATGTGTTTTACAGAACATCTGGACTATGATTATGACGCAGAGGGTTTGATTTTCGAGGTTGATACTCCCTCTTATTTCGAAGAATTAAATCGCTGCCGTGATCTCTACGGTTCCAGTATCGAGCTGCTTTTTGGAGTAGAACTCGGGCTGCAGCCGCATCTTGCCGGGCGTCTGTCCGAATATCTCAGACAGTGGGACTTTGATTTTGTCATCGGATCCTCCCATACGGTAAATGGGGCGGATCCCTACTATCCCGCCTTTTATGAAGGACGAAAGGAAAGCGACTGCTATCGTGAATACTTTCAGTCGATCATTGATAACCTGAAAGTATTTTCGGACATTGATGTTTATGGTCATATTGATTATGTTGTACGCTACGGACCAGATAAAAATCGATTCTATTCCTATGAAGCATACCGGGATATTCTGGATGACGTGCTGAAATGTATCATCGCACATGGTGTCGGTCTGGAGCTGAATACCGCCGGATTCAAATACGGGCTTGGTAACCCGAACCCGCATCCGGACATCTTAAAACGTTATCGGGAAATGGGGGGCGAGATTGTTACAGTGGGAAGTGACGGTCATACTCCTGAACATCTGGCCTACGATTTTCATAAAGTGAGAGACCTGCTCTTGCACTGTGGTTTCCACTATTATACTGTATTCCGGAACCGGAAACCGGAATTTGTAAAATTATGAAGGCATCATGGGGTCAAAAGCCCCGGCAGTTTTTCTGCCGGGGCTTGTTCATACCTATAAGCCTATTTTTTGATTTTTACAGTCTTGCTCTGACCTTTCTTTGCCAGAACTTTCGTATAAGCTTTCAGTTTGGAAGCAGGAACTTTGATGACCGCCTTCTTGTTAATGCCCTTGAATGCGTTCTTTCCTACCTTCTTCAGGACTTTACTCTTGATCTTGATGGATGTCAGATTCTTACATCCGCTGAATGCTTTTGCTCCGATTGTTTTTAATCTGGTGCTGCTGACTGTCACTTTCTTAAGATTTGTGCAGCCTGCAAAAGCACTGCTGCCGATCGCTTCCACATTCTTTCCGATTGTAAGACTCTTTACCTTCTTGTTATTCTTGAATACAGATGGTGCCACAGACGTGATTCTGTAACTCTTTCCGCCAAGAGTAACCGTGTTATAAATCTTCGCTGTCGTAAGGTTTTTGTTCTTAAGAGCCACTACTTCTACTGTCAGATTCGATGTGCTGGTAACTTTATAGCTGTAGTTTCCGCTGTCAAGAACCTGTCCCTCTGTAACGCCCGGTTTTGGATCTGGTACACCCGGCTTTGGATCCGGTTTCGATGTGTCTTCCTGTACATGAACCGTGATTACCGCCTGAAGCTTGTCCGGATTTACGATTCCCTCTGCCATCTGCAGTTCACCGCTCAACGTATACTGTCCGGCAGCATTTTCATTATAATTACCCTTCTGCCATGTTACATTCAAGGTTACATCTGCATCAGAGTTCTCGACTTTTACCGCTACTGTCTTCGGCAATGCAAGCTGCTCGAATGTGGTACCCTTCTTCACGGTAAGTGCTGGCAGAGATGCTACACTGAGGATCTTGACATCTGACGGTGCAGCCGCCTCTACAATGACCTTAATCTCAGCCTGAAGATTATCTGTATTTGTGATGTCTTCAGGCAATGTCAGATTACCCTTCAGAGTATATTCTCCAGCTGCATTTCCATTGTAGTTACCTGCCAGCCAGGTAACTGCCAGTGAGAGTGTTTCGTTATTCTTAAGTGTTACGGTTACTGTTTCCGGCAATGTAAGCTGATTAAATGCAGTTCCTACCCCTGCAGTAACCGGATCAAGAGCTGCCACGCTGCTGATATCTCGAGGCTCCTGTACCGTAACGGTAACAGATGCTTTTTTCTGACCCGCATTCGTAACAGCCTCTGTCAGGTTCAGGTCACCGGATAAGGTATAGGTTCCGGCTGTGTCAGCTTTGTAGCTTCCCGGGTTCCATGTGATTTCCAGTTCCGGTGTTGCCGTGGAATCCACAAGTGTTACTGATACCTTCTCAGGCAATACAGACTTAAGCTGTTCAAACGTGGTTCCGAGCGGTACTGTAACACCTTCCAGTGCTGAAACAGAAGCAATCTCTGCCTGTATCACAAAGCTGTAAGCTTTTGCCGCAGATGAGTTTGCATTTGCATCCAGTGATACGATCTTTATGTTATATTTATATCCGCCCTCCAGATTTGTCAGAGCATATTCTGTGCCTGTGGTTTCACCGGCTTTGTTACCATTTACATAAACGGCATATTTCACTGCCTTGTCGGCTGCTGTCCAGCTCAGTGTTGCCTTCGTCTTATCACTGTCATTCTTTGTCATATTGACATTCGTTACTGTTGCCGGTGCTTCTGTATTTTCAGATGTTGTTTCTGCAAGTGTTGTCGTATTGACAGTAATGGAACCGGTCGACTCTCCAACCGTGTTGACTGCTTTCACAGTGAAAGTGTACTCTGTTCCCGCACTCAGATCATTGATCCACGTACCTGTCTGCGCTGTAGTGGCTACTTTATCAGCCCCTATATAGACATTGTAGAAGTCTGCATTATCTACGGGATCCCAGCTCAGCATGACACGTTTCGTCTCAACCGCCACTGCGCTTCCGCTTTCATTTGTGATAACAGGTGCTGCAGCATCCTTTTCCACCAGATTAGCTGCTGCATTGTTCAGTGCAGTAACATAGGAAGTAACATCTGTAACTTCAGGGTCATTCATAGCTGCTACTGCTGAATCCATCGCACTCTTAAATGCCGCCCATGTTCCCTCACTGTAGAATGCTTCTTTCTTATTCTCATGTGTTTCAATGGCTGTCTGAAGGGCAGCTTTGTCCGAATTAGATGTCTGCGTGAAGGTCTCGATATAATCCAGGTTTGCCTGAGTCTTTCCGTTACGTGCTACAACCGTACATGTGATCGTATGCTGCTGATCAGCGAGATCTTTCTTACTGTATAACAACTGCTGATCATCACCGCTTGAACTTCCTTCCATGCTGTAAGTACCCATATCCTCATCATCAATGGTCACTTTCAGACTGGCAAAGTTTGCATGCTTCTGTACATAAACCGAAACACCTGTTCCCGTGAAGGTATATGAGAACGAGGAACCTTCCGTTCGAACCTCTGTCTTTGTACCACCATGATGTCTGGTAGACTCACCTGCCCAGGTACTCCAGCTTCCATTCCATGTGATTGCCGGATTCGGACTGGAATTGTTAACAGAGTCCTCAACCACCGTACTGATCTCTGTAGATCCTGCAATTGCTACATTAATATCAAGGGTGCCTGTCACTGTAGAATTTACGGCAGCTGCAGTTACCGTAACCGTACCACTCTCACCATTTAAGGTAAGTAAACCATTCTTATCAATCTGACCTGCAGCCCCGCCTGATTTGGTAGCCACTGACCAGGTGACATTTCTGTTGGTTGCATCTGCCGGCTGCACTTCTGCAATCATCTGCAGTGTGCTGTTTGCCTTGCTGACTGTGTGAATACCGCTCTTCGTCTCAACATTCACATTGGTTACTGCAACTTCCTGCGTGTTCAGTACCTTAAATGCATCAATTTCTACCTTATTTCTGCTGCTTGATGTTTCCCGATCATTTGTTACACGGACAACAATCGTATGAAGACCAGGCTCCAGGTCTTCTTTGCTGAAGATCTTTGCCTGCCTTACAGTACTTGAACTATAGGTGCTAACCTTTCCTTCCACCTTTCCGTCAATACTGATTTCCACATATCCTCTGTCGCTGTTTGTACAGGAATATACTTCAATACCTGTTCCGCTGAATGTCAGCGTTGCTGTATCGTTTCCTGTAAGGTTATCCTGAATGTATTTAATGGTATTATTGTAATTTCCGTCAGTTTCCCTATTCCAGTTACCCCAGTTTCCGGAGTATACGACACGAGGATCCTGGTCATCAATCATACCGGCCATATTCCGGTAGTCAAGCGCTTTCACTGCCAGACAGGGTTCTGACTCTGTTCCATTTACAACTGCAGTAATCCTGTAGGAGACTTCACCCATCAGCTCATATGCTTTTGTGTCATCATACTTGTTTTCAGACACTTCTGTTGCAATCTGTACCAGCTCTCCTTCACCGATTTTCCGGTATACATTATAGGTTGCATTTTCTGCTTCTACAGCATCCCATGCCAGTGAAACCTGATTACTGCTGATTCTGGCAGCACTCAGTCCGGAAGGTGTTTCCACTGTTTCTTTGACAGGAACCTGACTGATCTGATAACTCTTTCCTTTCACAGTAGGGAAGGAAATACGGTCATCTGATATTTTTGTCACTTCCACATCATTTCCAGCTTCATCCGTAACGGTTGACAGGAAGATGTTGTCATACTGTACCACTGCTTCGCCGCCATTGTTCGATGTGATCACTGCATGATCCAGATGTCCGTCGAACCAGTCCATATCCACCTCAAAGTTACCTCGTGCCATCAGACCATCTACTTTTCCGTCTTCCCATACTGATGGAAGTGCAGGAAGCAGATTGATATAACCCACATTACTCTGCAGCAGCATCTCTGCTACACCGGAGGTCATACCGAAGTTACCGTCGATCTGGAATGGTGGATGGGTATCCCACAGGTTCTGGTAAATACCACCCTTGAACAAATCAGTGATCAGCTTATATGCACGGTCGCCATCCCCGAGTCTTGCCCAGGTATTGATACGCTGTCCCATACCCCATCCGGTACTGGAGTCGGTTCTGTTATTCATGGAAATCTTTGCTGCTTCCAGCCATTCCGGTGTCTCTACAGAAATCAGGTCACCCGGATAGAGTCCCAGCATATGGGATAAATGTCTGTGGCCAAATCCTTCGCCGCCGGCACTTCCAAGACTTGTCTCGGAGTACCACTCCTTCACCTGGCCGTCAGTACCGATCTCGATCGGACCCTTCAGCTGTGCCTGGTTTGCAGTCCACTGGGCTACTTTGTCAGAATCTTTTCCCAGTGTCTTTGCTGCCGTGATCGTATCCTCGTAAAGCTGCCAGATCAGGGACTGCTCATAGGTATTTCCATTGGTACGCGGACCATGCTCCGGTGAGTAAGTCGGGGAAGAAACAAGATCACCATCCGCATCTTCGATCAGCATCTGATCGTAGAGAACGGCTTCCTCTTTCATCATCGGATAGATATTCTTTTCCAGATAGTCGGTATCACGGGTGAAGTCATAGTATTCCCAGCAGTTCTGGAGAATCCACGGAACAGCTGCAGGAGACCATCCCCAGTCAAACGACCATCCCGGACAGGTCCATCCAAACGGAGTATTCTGTGTATGTGCCATGAATCCGTTTTCCGGATTCTCCGTTGTACTCTCAATACCTGCATAAATCTTCGCAGTCACACGTCCCGGCTCCCTTAAGGAATCCACGTAGCTGATCAGAGGCTTTGCACATTCTGCCAGGTTCGTGGAATAGGTCGGCCAGTAGTTCATCTGCAGGTTAACATTCATATGGTAATCGGATGCCCATGGCGGGTTATTCCGGTTATTCCATACACCCTGAAGATTCGAAGGCAGCTGTGAATTCTCTCTGGAAGAACCCAGCGTCAGGTATCTTCCATACTGGAACAGCATCACTTCCAGCTGACGTCTTTCTGCTTCTGATGCAGTGCCTGCCTTGTATGCAGCAAGCAGCTCGTTTGTCGGTTTGGAAGACACTGTCTGTCCAAGATCCAGATCCACACGTGAAAACAGTTCACTGTAATCTTTGATATGATCTTCCTTTACGCGTTCGTATCCTTTTGCCACCGCATCATTCAGAACCTTCTCAACCCGGGTATGCAGCTGATCCGCTGTTTCACCCGTGCGGTATTCAGGATAATCATTCTTATAATCCGTAGCTGCTGTCAGGAATACGGTAATGGACTTTGCTCCTCTTACCTCCAGCTTACTGCCATTCGCTGTTACGGTTCCACCGTCATTTACCACCTTTAAGATGGAGTCATATTTCAGCTGATTGTCTGAAACCTGTCCTTTTACCGTCAGTGTGTCTCCTGATGCCACAGCTGTCGCACCCTGCTTCGAAGTAAAGCGGACATCCAGACTGAGATTTTCGTTCCCGGATGCTTCAAGCTTTGCAGCAAGTACATGATCCGGATTGCTCACAAAATACTCTCTTGAATACTCTTTCCCGCCTGCACTGTATCTTACTGTGGATATCGCCGTCGTAAGGTCAAGGTCACGTACGAACCCCTGGGCATCACCCTCAGCATAGCCTGTGTAGTCAAAGTAAATATCGCCCCAGGCCTGATAAGCTCCATATCCATTGCTTATTCCGACCAGATCACCGCATTTGGCTGATGCCGCAGCATCCTGTCCGGTTGCAAACAGATTCTGGATTTCCCGTATGGTCGCTCCATTTCTACCTGATGACTCCAGATTACCGCCCATGTAATCCTGACGGCTGTCACTTGGTCCTCCTGTCCAGAGTGTCTTCTCGTTAAAGGTAAGGTGCTCGTTAACAATTTCACCATAAATGTTTGCACCCAGATCACCATTTCCTATCGGAAGTGTGAACTGCTGCCATACCTCATTGGCATCTGTAACATTTCCTGCTCCGCCCTGGGATGCCGGCTTGTCATACCACAGACGCAGGGAATTACCGGCTTCAACCGTACTCGTAGTTTCTTCCACTCTTGCTGTACGGCTGCCGGAAGCCATTACTGTCATCCCGCTCATGGACATTACCATCGACAGAGACAAAAGTGCTGATAAAATTCTCTTTCTCAATTTTCGTCCTCCTCTTTCGTTTTTTGTTGCGAAACCTCTGTATCTTCCCTCCTTCCACAAATATATTGGTCTACCGTCAAAAAACAGATTTACACTATCAAGTCATAAACAGTTTTGACACCTGAACTTCTAGTGAATCCGCAACATTTCCGTTAATTGCAAACAAGTTTTTTATCTACTTTTCACAAATAACTATAGCATTATTAAAACATATCCCTATCCTGAAACCAATATCTTTTTGCTCTGCGATTCACTCATCAGATCAATCGGTTTTGTGATACAGGAAATTCGAAGGAGCTTCCTGTATCACAAGAAAAGGCTCCGGCAGTTTCCTGCCGAAGCTCTTCCAACTTGATGTTCGTATCACTATTTTTTAATGACTACCTTCTTGCTCTGACCTTTCTTTGCCAGAATCTTTTTGTACGCTTTAAGTTTTGAAGCAGGAACCTTGATTACAGCTTTTTTGCTGATTCCCTTGAATGCGTTCTTTCCGACTGTCTTAAGAGAGGTACTCTTAATCTGGATACTGGTCAGATTTTTACATCCGGAAAATGCCTTACTTCCGATCTGTTTCAATCCCTTTGCGCTCATCGTTACTTTCTTCAAAGCCGTACATCCTGCGAAAGCACTGCTGCCGATAGATGTTACATTCTTTCCGACTGCAAGACTCTTCATCTTTTTATTATTCTTAAATGCAGACGGTGCTACAGATGTGATCTTATAGCTCTTACCGCCAAGTGTAACGGCATTGTAAATCTTTACAGATGCAAGATTTTTATTTTTGAGAGCCGTAACCTCTGCTGTCAGATCCGTTGTGCTCGTCACCTTATAGCTGAAATTTCCGCTGTCATAAACCTGTCCCGGCTTAATCTCCGGAACCCCCGGTTTCGGATCATTTGGTTTTGGATCATTTGGTTTTGGATCATCCGGCTTCGGATCCCCCGGTTTTGGATCGTCCGGCTTCGGGTCCACCGGCTGCTCTTTCAGATCCGCTGATGTGAAGCTTACAACAGCCTTGTCAGACAGTAGTCCTCCCTCTCCCACGGCTACAATTACAACACGATAGTTTTCTGCATCCTTTACATCGAGGATATACTCTGTACCGGTCGTTTCATACATTACGCCGTTTACGTAAACATTGTATTTTACTGCTTTATCAGATGCTTTCCAGATAACCCTTGCAGTGGATGCAGCATCACCCTTATAAGCCTTCAGTTCAGTTACTGCTGCCGGTGTCTCTCCCGCTGTTTTTTCTGCAAGTGTCGATGCCTTCAGCTCTGCAACCAGTGTCTCTACTCCTCCGCTTACAGCTTTAACCGTAAATGTATAGTCTTTACCAGCCTCAAGGTCGGAAATCCATACATATGGCTGAGTGGAATCAGCTACCTTTTTGTCACCTGCGTAAATGTTATAGGATTCTGCACTTTCTGCACCTTTCCAGTAAAGCATTACTCTCTCTGTCTCGTTTGCCAGAACTTTTCCCTGTTCTCCTGATGGGATTTCCGGCATTCCGGAAGCTTTCAGTACCCGGAATGCATCAAGTTCCACCTTTGTTCTGCTGCTGGCATCATTCTTTGTATTAGTAGCACGCAGCACAATCGTGTGTTCACCATCTGTCAGATCCTTCTTACTGAAAACAACCTTCTGTCTTACGGTGCTGGAGGTATACGTATCTGCCATTCCACAGGATTTTCCGTCAATCGTAACTTCATAGATCCCTCTGTCACTGTTGGTACAAACAATGATCTCAATACCTGTACCGCTGAATGTCAGTGTCGCTGTATCATTTCCTGTAAGGTCATTTTCCAGATACTTTATTGTATTGTTATAGTTTCCGTCTGTTGTATTGTTCCAGTTGCCCCAGTTACCCTGATACTGTACTCTTGCATCCTGGTCATCGATCATTTCTTCACTTCCGACACTTACTGTCACAGCATCACTTGCCTCTGACTCCATGCCGTTTGCCACACTGGTAACCTCATAAATAAAGCTCTCCATCAGATCATAGGCTTCCTTATCAACATATGTGGCTGCGGTAAGACCTTCCGCTACAAGAACCTTCTCTCCGCCATTCACTTTACGATATACATTGTACTTAACAGCCGTCTCAGAAGATGCAGCATCCCAGGAAAGTGTCACCTGGTTCGCAGCTGTCTTCTCACCTCTAAGACCGGTCGGCTTCTTGGCAGATGCAGGAATCTGCTGAATCTGGTAGCTCTTTCCTTTCGCTGTAGCGAAGGAAATACGGTTATCGGAGATCTTCTTTGCATTTACTTCATTTCCGTCTTCATCTGTAACAACCGCCAGGAAAATGTTGTCATACTGTACAACAGCCTCTTCACCATTATTTGATGTAATCACAGCCTTCGTAAGCTGTCCGTCGGACCAGTCCATATCTACTTCGAAATTTCCTCTTGCCATCAGCCCGTCAACCTGTCCATCTGCCCATACAGACGGAAGTGCAGGAAGCAGATTGATATAACCCACATTACTCTGCAGCAGCATCTCTG
>UQCM01000049.1 GCA_900539525.1 uncultured Blautia sp. | reverse complement strand
ATGATTTTTCATGCAAGCATGAAAATCATGACCTTTTGACCCTGGCATCATAGAAATACTGTTATCAACAGGTAATAAACCGGCATGAAATGCCGTCAGGAGGAGATAAAATGAAAAAAGTAGTTAAATTTGGCGGAAGCTCGCTGGCCAGTGCGGAGCAGTTTCGCAAGGCAGGAGATATTATCCGCAGTGATGCAGCACGAAGATTTGTCGTTCCCTCTGCGCCGGGAAAACGCTTTGACGGAGATATCAAGGTGACAGACATGCTGTACAGGTGTTATGATGCTGCTGAAAAGGGAGAGAATTTTGATGGGTTATTATCCGATATCAAAAACCGTTATTATGAAATCATAAACGGACTGAATCTGACACTTTCACTGGAGGATGAGTTTCAGGTGATCCGTGAATCCTTCCAGAATAAGGCAGGATCTGACTATGCAGCTTCCAGAGGTGAATACTTAAATGGTATCATCATGGCTCATTATCTGGACTATGAATTTATTGATTCCGCAGAAGTGATCTTTTTTGACGAGAATGGAAATTTTGAGGCGGATCTGACGGATCAGAAGCTCTCAGAAAGACTGAAGCATGCAGAGAACGCGGTGATTCCGGGATTCTACGGAGCTATGCATGATGGTAAGGTGAAAACCTTTTCCAGAGGCGGTTCCGATGTGACGGGTTCCATTGTCGCAAGAGCCATCGGCGCAGATATTTATGAGAACTGGACCGATGTTTCCGGTTTTCTCATCACAGATCCTCACATTATTGAGAATCCGGAAGTAATCGAAACCATTACATATCGTGAGCTCCGTGAGCTTTCTTATATGGGAGCTACGGTACTGCACGAGGACGCAATCTTCCCGGTACGCAAGGCAGGAATTCCGATCAATATCAGAAACACGAACGCTCCCCAGGATAAAGGTACGATGATCGTGGAAAGTACCTGCAGAAGACCGAAATACACGATCACAGGAATCGCCGGTAAGAAGGGATTTGCTGCTGTAAATATTGAGAAGGATATGATGAACTCCGAGGTTGGTTTCGGAAGAAAGGTACTGCAGGTATTCGAAGAGAACGGACTCTCCTTTGAACATATTCCTTCAGGAATCGATACCATGACAGTATTCATCCATCAGACAGAATTTGAAGAAAAGGAACAGAAGGTTCTTGCAGGTATCCATCGTGCGGTAGCGCCGGATTATATCGACCTGGAATCCAATCTGGCTCTGATCGCGATCGTTGGGCGCGGTATGCGGGCTACCAGGGGAACCGCAGGGCGTATTTTCTCAGCACTGGCGCATGCCAATATCAATGTCAAAATGATCGATCAGGGATCCAGCGAACTGAATATCATTGTTGGTGTGAGAAATGAGGATTTCGAGGCAGCCATCCAGGCGATTTATGATATTTTTGTGACAACTCAGTTATAATAATTGACAGAAAATTAACATTCCGTTATACTAGACATAGGGGTGTACCCATATCGGCAGGGGACGATCTCTGCCGGTATATTTTTGCATGAAATGCTCTGTTACACAAAGCTATTTTCATGAGTTATTTTGCTGAGAAAGGTGATTCTGATGGATGAAAAGGAAATATCCAGAGCTGTTGTGAAACGGCTGCCGCGTTACTACAGATATTTAGGTGATCTGCTGGAAAGCGGCGTTGAGCGGATTTCTTCAAATGAACTAAGTGAGAAGATGCAGGTAACGGCATCACAGATCAGGCAGGATTTGAACAATTTTGGAGGGTTTGGTCAACAGGGATACGGGTATAATGTAAAGTATCTATATAATGAAATAGGAAAAATTTTAGGGCTTGACAAAACATATCATATGATTATCGTAGGTGCCGGCAATCTGGGGCAGGCGCTTGCTAATTATGTAAAATTTGAAAAACGGGGTTTTTTGATCAAAGGGATTTTTGATATCAATCCGGCACTGGCAGGCAAAAGGATTCGGGGGGTCGAGATCCGCATGACAGAAGAATTGCCTGCGTTTTTGAAGAAACATCCGATTCAGATCGCAACCCTCACGCTGCCTAAGCTTGCCGCCTCGGAAATGGCAGAGCTGCTTGTAGAAAACGGTGTGAAGGCTATCTGGAATTTTGCACATATTGATCTGAGGCTCCCGGAGGATGTGATCGTAGAAAATGTTCACCTGTCAGAGAGTCTTATGCAGTTATCTTATAATATCAACCGCTACGAGCGGGAACATGAATAATATGATGCCAAGGGACAAATGGACATAAAATACATGCTCGCATGTATTTTTATGTCTATGGGTCCCGCAAAACATGAGAAAGTAGCCATTTTTCGAAGAAAAATGAGCGGATTTCGAATGTTTTTCGGATTTTGGGAGCGCGAAGCGCGGAAAAATCCGAAGGCATCATGGGGTCAAATGCTTTTGACCCCAACATCATAACATGGTATACAACACGTATCAGAAGCAGTGTTCTGTTTTTGATACGTTGTTCTTTTATCCCGGCGGGAGCGGGATATCCTTTTTTGAAGGAAGGTGAAATTTTGAACTATCTGGTAGGTTCCGGAGAAATGAAGGAATGTGACCGTGTCACCATAGAGGAATATGGCATGCCCTCTGTTGTTCTGATGGAGCGGGCGGCTCTGGCAGTGATTCAGCATCTGCTGGAGGGTGATTTCTGCACCAGGCGGGTGCTTGTCATCTGTGGTTCCGGTAACAATGGCGGTGACGGCTTCGCAGTAGCGAGACTGTTACACCTGCGAAAAATAGCAACAGATGTATTATTTGCGGGAAAAGAGGAATCTCTTACAGAAGATGCTCGAATACAGAAGAATATCTGCGAAAAGTATGGTATAAATATTGGAAAAAACCTGAATGTCATGGAATATACTTGTATTGTAGATGCCATCTTCGGAGTTGGTCTGTCCCGTGAGATTACCGGTCATTACCGGACATTGATTGAAGAAATCAATGCGGCTGAGGCGGAGGTACTTTCTGTAGATATCCCTTCCGGTATTTCAGCGGATACAGGAAAAGTCATGGGAGTTGCTGTGAGAGCAAAGAAAACAGTCACCTTTGCTTTTGAAAAGACGGGGCAGATCCTCTATCCGGGTGCACAATACTGCGGCGAACTGGCCGTCTGTGATATCGGCATCACGAAAGAGAGCTTTCATGGAAGTCTCCCTCATACATACTATATGGAAAGAAAAGATCTGTACCTCCTTCCGGAAAGAAGAAGTTATTCAAACAAAGGAACCTATGGGAAGGCACTGCTTGTGGCCGGTCAGAAAAATATGTGCGGTGCTGCACTGCTGGCAGGAGAAGGTGCCCTGCGGACAGGTGTGGGGCTGCTTCAGATCTGTACGGAGGAATGTAACCGGAGCGTGATACAGACCAGGCTTCCGGAGTCGATCCTTACCACCTGGATCCCCCCTCAGTTTCCGGAAAATACAGAGAAACTGATCAGCTGGCCTTCCGCTGTGGGCATCGGCCCCGGATTTGGTTCCGGAGACGGGAAGGGAGAGTTTTTGTACAGATTGCTGTCAGGTTGTGACTGTCCGGTTGTACTGGATGCAGATGCATTGAATCTTATTTCTACCAGAAAAGAGATCCTGATGATACACAGGCAGCCGGTTGTGGTGACACCTCACATCGGAGAAATGGCAAGACTTTCAGGGGTGACCAGAGAAGTGATCCTGAATGATCTGATGGAGACATGCAGAAGTTTTGCCCGCGAATATGGTGTGATTTGTGTACTAAAAGACACCAGGACGATCATTTCCGATGGAAATGAAATCTGCATCAATCGAACAGGTACGGATGGGATGGCTAAGGGAGGCTCCGGTGATGTCCTGACGGGGATGATCACAGGTCTGCTTGCACAGGGAATGGAGCCGTTTATGGCTGCAAAGCTGGCTGTCTGGATACATGGAAAAGCCGGAGAGCTTGCTTCTGTAAAGCTTGGCAGGCGGAGTATGCTGCCGGGTGATCTTTTAGAGGCACTGCCCCAAATACTGCGGGAAGAAGGAAGAGACGTATGAAAAAACACAGCAGAGTATATGCGGAAATTGATTTGGATGCTATTGCAGAGAACTTTCAGTCGATGAAGAACCGACTCTGTCCGGGTACCCGGATGATTGCAGTGGTAAAGACGGACGGATACGGTCACGGGGCGGTTCCTGTTTCAAAAATGCTGGAGCCCCTGGACTATATATGGGGATTTGCCGTAGCCACTGTGGAGGAAGCACATGAGCTGAGAGTACAGGGAATCACAAAGCCGATCCTGATACTGGGATATGTTTTTGAAGAGGATTATGCACTTCTGGCAAAAGAAGAGATACGTCCTGCAGTATTCAAATATGATATGGCTGAACAGATGTCCCGGGCAGCAATGACGGCAGGAAGGAAAATCAACATACATCTGGCGCTAGATACCGGTATGAGCAGAATCGGATTTGCTGACAATGAGGAAAGCGTCTGTGAGATCAGGAGAATCCATGATCTTCCCGGAATCGAAATCGAAGGAATGTTCACTCATTTTGCCCGGGCTGATGAGCTTGACAAAACCTTTGCAAAGGCTCAGGCACAGCGTTACATACAATTTCGGGAAATGCTTAAGCAGGCAGGTGTCAACATTCCGTTGCGGCATTGCTCCAACAGTGCGGCAATCCTGGAAATGCCGGAACTGAATATGGAACTGGTGCGTCCGGGAATCACAAATTATGGGATCTATCCGTCCGATGAGGTGAGCCGGGAGCAGGTACAGCTCCGTGCTGCAATGTCCTTAAAGAGTCATATTGTATATATCAAGGAAGTGGCAGCAGGAACACCTGTGAGCTACGGTGGTACTTATGTAACAAATCGCCGCACCAGAATCGCAACGATACCGGTAGGCTATGGGGATGGTTATCCGCGAAGTCTTTCCAATAAGGGCTGGGTGCTGATTCATGGAAAAAAGTCCCCCATACTTGGAAGAGTATGTATGGATCAGTTTATGGTAGATGTTACGGATATTCCAGAGGCGAAAGAGCTGGATGAGGCAGTTCTGATGGGAGAATCAGAGGGAGTGACTCTGAGCGTGGATGAACTTGGAAAGCTTTCCGGAAGATTCCCGTACGAATTTGTCTGCGATATCGGGAAACGAGTTCCCAGAATCTACCGGAAGGACGGAAAGATGACCCTATAGGTTTATCATTGACCTTGGCTCACAAAATGCATAGATAAAAGAAAGATGGAAATACTGTAGATGATCCTTACGGAAATCCCGAAAAGGAAACTATAGAAATCGGAGTGTGAATGGTGTGATTATTAGACGAGGGGACATCTATTATGCGGATCTGCGGCCGGTAGTGGGTTCCGAGCAGGGTGGTGTGCGTCCTGTTCTTATTATTCAAAACGATATCGGAAACAGGCACAGCCCGACGGTTATCTGCGCAGCGATTACTTCAAAAATGAATAAGGCAAAGCTGCCGACACATGTAGAAATTGATGCAGGAAGATATGATATTATCAAAGATTCTGTGATACTGCTTGAACAGCTTCGAACAATCGACAAAAAAAGGCTGCGGGACAGGGTTTGTCATCTGGATGCTGAGATCCTTGAACGAGTAGACCGGGCACTTGCTGTCAGCCTGGATATGAACTGTCACATGGCAATGCGGATGCATGGCTGATGGCAATAGACCAGAAGTGTCATGAATTACCACATGTATGGAATAGCTGACTGCTGATCGTAAAGCTACATAAACAGACGTGGCAGTGGTGATAGCGGTATTTGCGGTACTTGACGAATAGTAAGGAAGATGATATATTTGCAAGTGGCATGATTCAAAGCAGCGGTCCACAGACCATTATGCTGCTCTGAGTGATAGAACAAAGTAGCTGTTCAGAGCTGTGTATGAGCAAAAGAAAGGCGTCGTAAGGGCAATTTTGCGAATGGGGATGAGCAGTTACAGACAAATGATAGACAGAAAGAAGGAGTTTATTTACAGATGGACGATGGTGGGAGTCATATCGTTGCGGGCTTCGTATTACTGACAGTTTTTATTTTGATTGAATTTATGCTGACTGTATTTGCTTCGGCACTGGATGCTGTCAGCGAAAGTGACATCAGGGAAAAGGACAGATCACAGACCGGATGGATCCTGAAAATCAGGGACAATCCGGCAAAAATTATGAATACTCTTTATCTGTCAGCAGTTCTGTTTGCAGTCGCTGTCGGATGTTTCACAGTAACTGCGTTTGCTGATCTGTGGAAGGGAGAGTTACATATTGCTGCTCTGGCAGCTGCTTTGCTTTTAGCAGTGCTTTTGTTTGTTGTTTTCGGAATTCAGCTGCCCCGTGTGCTGGGACTGCACTGGGGAAAGGGAATCCTGTTTCGAATGGCAGGCCCTGCAAGGCTACTCTTAAGTCTCTTTACTCCAATGACTATGCTGGTTCATATCTGTGTTCATTTTATTGCAAAATTGTTCGGTATTAATACGAAACAGCTGCAGGAAGATGTGACAGAGGAAGAAATCATTTCCATGGTAAATGAAGGGCATGAGCAGGGAGTCCTGGAAGCCAATGAGGCTGAAATGATCAATAATATCTTCGAATTCGGTGATAAAGAAGCGCAGGATATCATGACTCACCGCACAAATATTGTCGGTGTGGATGGCAGACAGAATTTAAGAAGTGCCCTGCAGTTTATGCTGGATGCCACAAATTCACGTTTTCCGGTATATGAGGAAAATATTGACAATATCACAGGAATCATCCACTTAAAGGATGCCATGCGTTGTCACACCACCGGACAATATGATGAATGGCTGGTAAAAGATATCCCCGGGCTGATCCGCCCTGCGGTATTCATCCCGGAAACGAGAAAGATTAATCTGCTGTTTAAAAGCATGCAGTCGAGGAAACTGCAGATGGTCATGGTAGCAGATGAATATGGACAGACAGCAGGACTTGTGGCACTTGAGGATATCCTGGAGGAGATTGTCGGAAACATACAGGATGAGTATGATGAAGATGATATATATATTGAAGATCAGCCGGATGGCAGTTTTATTGCCAGAGGAATGACACCTCTAGAGGAGCTTGAAGAAAAGCTTGGTATCGAATTTCAACTGGAAGAGGATATCGAAACCTTGAATGGCTATCTGGTATCCAGACTGGATAAAATCCCATCGGAAGATGATCATTCCATCGTTGAGGATATGGGATATGCCTTTCAGATATTAAGTGTTGCAAACAAAACGATCCAGAAGGTGAGGATTTCGAGGCTATCAGAGAATATCGTAAGGGAGAACAACTCGCAGCAGGTTCGCCAGGGCGCACTTGAATAATAACCAGATTTCAATTGCTTTTGGATTATGGAAGCGCGGGAGCGCGGAAAAATCTGAAACATCATGGGGTCAAATACGTTTGGCCTCAACACCATAAATATATAACACGAATGAAGGAGTAGAAAAATGTCAGGACATTCAAAATTTGCAAATATCAAGCATAAAAAGGAAAAAAATGATGCGGCAAAAGGAAAAATCTTTACGATTATCGGACGAGAGATCGCAGTCGCTGTAAAAGAGGGCGGACCGGATCCGGCAAATAACAGTAAGCTGCGCGATGTTATCGCAAAAGCGAAGGCAAATAATATGCCGAACGACACGATAGACCGTGGAATTAAAAAGGCGGCAGGTGACGCCAATTCTGTAAACTATGAATATGTTTCTTATGAAGGCTATGGTCCCAGCGGAATCGCGATCATTGTCGATGCACTGACTGATAATAAGAACCGTACTGCTGCGAATGTGAGAAGTGCTTTTACCAAAGGAAACGGAAGTATCGGAACGCAGGGATGTGTGTCCTATATGTTTGATAAAAAAGGGCAGATCATCATTGATAAAGAAGACTGTGAGATGGAGGCAGATGACCTGATGATGCTGGCTCTTGATGCCGGAGCAGAGGATTTTTCTGAGGAGGAAGACAGCTTTGAGATCGTCACAGATCCGGATGATTTCTCTACGGTAAGAGAGGCACTGGAAAAAGAAGGCATTGTGATGGCAGAAGCAGAAGTAACAATGATTCCACAGAATTACGTCACACTGACAGATGAAACTGCATTGAAGAACCTTCAGAGAACCCTGGATCTGCTGGATGAGGATGATGATGTGCAGGCTGTTTACCATAACTGGGACGAGTAATTTCCGGTTTTTGTACAGTGTAACGCAATGGAGTGTATTGCTGAATACGGTACCAGCTTCCGGGATTTGCAGCATAAAAGGAGAAGATACAGATGAGTTTCTATACAGATGCGATACAGGGTATGCCGGGACTTTTACTGAATATCCGCGAGCCAATGGCAAATTTCACAAAGGACCGGTATGAAAAAGCCTTCAGCAAATATTATGGAGAGAGTCTTCCGGTTTATGAAGCCCTGGAAAATGGATACAATTCCGTCATTGACAAGGAGCAGTATATAGAAAATATGGCAGATGCCCTGGTATCTGCGGCTGATCAGATGCTTTCGGAGATTCGCAGAAAATCTGACAGGCAGGCAAAGCAGCTGGATTTCAATTTTGGTCTTGCAGCCTATGTATTCCCCGGGATCCTCAAATATAATGGCAATTCTTCGCAACCGCTTGCTGAAGCTATCCATCGGCTGTGGAAGAAGTATTTTCCGAAAACAAACGTGAACATCTCCGACTATGAGGGGATTTTGAAGGGATTCAAACGAAAATCCTGCTACATAACAACAGCCGTATGTGAGACCTTCCACAAACCGGATGACTGCTATGAGCTTACACTTCTGAGGCAGTACCGGGACACGTATCTGATGAACCAGGAAAACGGTGAGTCCATCGTACAGGAATACTACAACCTTGCCCCGACAATTGTAAAACATATCAATAAGGATAAAAATCGTGATAAAATCTATGCAGGTATCTGGGATCGTTATCTTTCTCCCTGCATCACACTCATTGAAAACGGGAAAAATGAGGAGTGCAAAGAGCTCTATATCCATATGGTCAGAGATCTTCAAAAGAAATATTTTTAACGGTTAAACGGAGATTTCTGAAGAGTCGGTTTTACGAATGGGAAAAGAATCGTTATATATTTTCAATACAGAAAAAGGCAGGATAAGCCATAAAGGTTTATCCTGCTTTTTCCGTTTTTCAATGAAACTACGATGGAATCTGATGACAATGTAAGATAACCGCTATGTTTATTATTTTTATTTCTGGAAATACTATCGTGTAAACAGAAATCAGGTCAGCTCTGCAAAATGTTGATAAATGAACAGTTGCAGATAAAAGATCATACAGAAAGGAAACAAACTATGTCGGAGAAGGAAAAGCTGGAAAGAGAAGAGGAAAAGAAAACCCCCGGGCTTGGAAAAGAAGGAGAGGATATCAAAGAATTCGGTCAGACTGTGCTGGATCATAAGATTCATCTGCTCTCTGTCATCGGAGAAATCGAAGGTCATGAATGTCTGTCAGCTAATACAAAAGCTACGAAGTACGAGCATGTCCTGCCACAGCTTGCGGCAATTGAGGAGAGCCGGGAAATCCGCGGACTGCTGGTGCTGTTAAATACGGTGGGCGGTGATGTGGAAGCGGGACTCGCCATAGCTGAAATGATAGCCTCGATCAGCAAACCAACAGTATCACTTGTACTTGGCGGAAGTCATTCCATCGGAGGGCCGATCGCGGTATCAGCCGATTACTCTTTTATCGTACCGACAGGAACAATGGTCGTTCATCCGGTGCGCATGAACGGAATGGTCATCGGAGCCCCTCAGACTTATGATTACTTTAAGCAGATGCAGGAACGGATCCTGGGCTTTATGGCTGCACACAGCCATGCATCGAAGGAACGGCTGGAGGAACTGATGCTGGATACCGGGATACTTACAAAAGATCTGGGAACCATCCTGGTAGGTAAGCAGGCAGTCAGAGAAGGACTGATCGATGAAGTCGGAGGTATCAAAGAGGCGCTGCAGAAGGTACATGAGATGATCGGTGTTTAGATTTGATAAAAATGAGAATTCAATTTTCTATAAAATACGGTTTGTATATCCCTCAGAAATGTGATACAATTATTTGCAGATATATCAGATCTTTATGATACCAGGGTCAAAAGTATTTGACCCCATGATGCCTTCGGGGGCCCAATGTCATGATTTGTTACTGGTCACGGAGTGAAACAGTAACAAATCATGACCTTTTGACCCTGGCATCATCATTTTATATGCTATCTATGATTATTTGTTCGGGAGGGTGCACATGACAATTTTACAGGCGATTCTTATGGGAATCATTCAGGGAGTGACGGAATTTCTTCCGGTAAGCAGTTCCGGTCATCTGGCAATTATACAGAATATTTTTCATATTGACACGAATGGAGGAATGCTGTTTGACATCATGCTCCATGTCGGCACACTGGCAGCTGTTTTTGTTGTTTATCGTAAAGACATTGTAAAAATGATCCGTGAGATCGTCGGTATCTGCATTGATATCGTATCCAATATCAAAACATGGTTCTATAATCACAAAAATGACGATGCCCTCCGTTATAAGAGGATCATACATAATAACTACCGTAAATTTGTAGTTCTTATCCTGGTCTCAACGATACCGACCGGCGTGATCGGCTATACAGCAAAGAGTCTGGTGGAAGCCGCAAGCGCCACATTGATCGTTCCGGGTGTATGTCTGCTTCTGACAGCAGTGCTTCTCCTGGTAGCTGACTTTACAGAAGAAGGAACAAAGATTCCCCGGGATGTGAGCTATTCCAATGGTTTTTTCATTGGTATCGCGCAGGGTCTTGCCACATTGCCTGGCCTTTCGCGCTCAGGAACAACCATCACGGCGTGCCTGCTCAGTGGATTTGACAGACGTTTTGCTGTTAAATATTCATTCCTGATGTCCGTACCTGCGATCCTTGGCGCATCTGTTCTTGAAATTAAGGATGCAGTGTCTGAACCGATCTCAGGGATGCTTGTTCTTTGCTGTATCATCGGAGCAATCATTGCCGGGCTGGTAGGGTATGTCTGCATTAAGACCATGCTCCTTGTTGTCCGCCGAAAGAAGTTTAAGGGATTTGCCATCTATTGTGCGATCATCGGTGTGGTAGCGATTGCAGCACATTTTCTGATTTAACTCTTCCGGATCTTATTGTTCTGGATTTATGAGAAAGAGCAACAAAGGTTTAGCAGGAAATGCCATATTATACTGTGGATTTCCTGCTTTTTGGTTGCAGTGCTATAGACCAGGGCAAATACTTATCAGGCTGCATGTCTTTGAATAGTTAGTAAATCATTAAGAGGGGAATTTATTTATGGCATCTAATGTAAAAGAAAAGAAAACTGCAGAAAAACCGGAAACTGCGAAGAAAAAAACATCTTCTTCAAGGAAGAAAACTACCGTTTCCAACCATACGCAGCAGAAAAAAAATCAGCCGGCTGTTACCATGAGAGATGAAATCATCCTGTGGCTGGTGCTTGCGCTCTCCATTGTAATCTTTATCAGCAATCTGGGATTTGGCGGAGTTGTCGGGAATGCGATCAGTATGGTACTTTTTGGAATCTTTGGTTTTCCATCCTATTTACTGCCGTTCGTTATATTTTTTGCATCTGCTTTTGTTCTTTCCAATAAAGGGAACAAAGTGGCATGGATAAAAGCCGGCGCTGTTTTTGTATTATGGATCTGTTTCTGTGCTCTCAGTGAGCTTATAACAAATGGATATGTAACCGGAACGAAAATAACAGGATATTTCACAGCAAGTGCTGAATATAAGAGCGGCGGTGGAGTACTCGGCGGCCTTGTGGGGAAAATGCTGTGTGCCGGTGTGGGTGTCATAGGTGCATATGCCGTTATCTTTATTCTGGCGATCATCGGTATCGTGCTGGTTACAGAGCGTTCTTTGTTTGCCGGAATGAAGAACAGCGGAAGCCGCGTATATCACTCGGCAAGACAAGATGCAGATTATCACCGGCAGAAGGCTGCCATCCGTAAAGAGCGACGCATCATTGAGCGCCAGAAACGTCTGGAGAGGGAACGGGCGCAGCGTCTCGAAAGAGAACGGACACAGCTTCTGAAACAGCAGGAGGAGCTTGAACGGCTGAAACGGGAGTCACGGATGGACCGCAAAGTCAGTGGTGTAAGCATGGATACGCTCATCCGGCCAATGGAAGAATATACAGGAAGTGAAACATCTGCTCCGGGCACGGAAGGAGATACGAAACTGGCACCGGATGTTTTTACGATACAGCGCACTCCGGTTCCTGAAGAAGAAATCATAGAAATCATCCATGATACCGATCCGACCCGGGAAGAAACTTACCTTATACATCAGGAAGATCCTGAGGAGGAGTTTATCGAAGTCCCGCTATCTGAAGCGGAAGATTTTATGAGTATTCCGTCGGATATACAATCAGAAATCCAGCCTGATATGGTTTCAGAAGTTCAACCGGAAAACCAGTCTGAGAACCATTCTGATATGCATTCAGAGAGACAGAAGAAAAATCCACGTTCTTCAAAAAAAGAGCAGGAGGCAGGTGTCCAGGCAGTTGCCCGGGAAATGGAAGATGCAGCAAAAGAGCTACCTCCGGAATATGTTTTCCCTCCCATTGATCTTTTGAAAAAACCACACAGAAAAAGACAGGGAGATTCGGATCAGGAGCTTCGTAATACAGCTGCAAAGCTTCAGAAAACGCTGCATGACTTTGGAGTGGAGGTCAATGTGACAAATGTCAGCTGCGGACCATCAGTTACCCGCTATGAACTGACACCAAAGCAGGGCGTCAAGGTCAGCAGGATCGTTAACCTGGCAGATGATATCAAGCTGAATCTGGCGGCTGCAGACATCCGCATCGAGGCACCGATTCCCGGAAAATCAGCGGTGGGCATTGAAGTACCGAACAAAGAAAACAGTCCGGTGATGCTGCGTGAGCTTCTGGAATCTCCGGAGTTTAAGAATCATCCATCCAATCTTGCTTTTGCAGCAGGAAAGGACATCGCGGGAAAGGTCGTTGTGACTGACATTGCTAAAATGCCTCATCTTCTGATCGCCGGTGCTACAGGCTCAGGTAAATCCGTATGTATCAATACGATCATCATGAGCATCCTGTATAAGGCAAAACCAGAGGATGTGAAGCTGATCATGATCGATCCCAAGGTGGTAGAGCTGAGTGTGTACAATGGCATCCCGCATTTATTCATACCTGTCGTAACAGATCCGAAAAAAGCCGCAGGTGCACTCAACTGGGGCGTGGCGGAGATGACAGAACGATACAAAAAATTTGCAGACCTGAATGTCCGTGATCTCAAAGGATATAATGAGAAAATAGACTCCATCCGTGATATCGAAGAGGAAGGAAAACCGGAAAAGCTTCCGCAGATCGTGATCATCGTAGACGAGCTGGCAGACCTGATGATGGTGGCACCGGGGGAGGTGGAGGATTCCATCTGCCGTCTGGCGCAGCTGGCCAGAGCTGCGGGCATTCATCTGATCATTGCGACACAGAGACCGTCTGTCAATGTCATCACGGGTCTGATCAAGGCAAATATGCCGTCACGAATCGCTTTTGCCGTCTCCTCCGGTGTGGATTCCCGTACCATAATTGACATGAACGGGGCAGAGAAGCTGCTTGGAAAGGGAGACATGCTTTTCTATCCGCAGGGCTATCAGAAGCCGGCACGCGTTCAGGGCGCCTTTGTTTCTGACGGAGAAGTGGGAGATGTGGTCGAATTCCTGTCGGGAAAGAACAGCAGCAGCGAAACCTATGATCACAAGGTGGAGGAACAGATTACAAAAGCACAGCAGATGGCAGAGGCTGCAGCCGGAGGCGGTGAAGTAGATCTTCATTTTGCAGAAGCCGGAAAGTTTATTATCGAGAAGGATAAAGCCTCCATCGGGATGCTTCAGCGGGTATTTAAGATCGGATTCAACCGTGCGGCACGGATCATGGATCAGCTTTCTGATGCGGGAGTCGTAGGACCGGAGGAAGGCACGAAGCCCAGAAAGGTTCTGATGACAATGGAGGAGTTCGAACGTTATCTGGAAGAATGCGTTTAGACAGAAAACTATTGAAATTTGCTATCGTTTGCTTTATACTTTACTTTAGTAAAACAGTCTGTGACTGTAAGGATAAGAAACAGTTGCAACCGTATTTCTATCATAAAACCCTCCAAAGGATGTACACTTGCGTGTTCGGAAGATGTCAGCGGAGCTGACCAGGCCCGGCGGGCAAAGTATACAATCCCTTCTTGAGTGAGGGGTTGGAGAGCTGAGGTGGGCTTGCCCACTTTGTTCTGATGTTAATATAGTGATGCCGGAGAGATTGTGTTCCGGATTGCTGAAAAATTATCTAATAACAGGAGGAAAGTCATGTATCTGATTAAAAAAGCGGAACAGCTTACAGGGCCGATCTACTTGATGGATGTAGAGGCACCCCGAATCGCAAAGCATTGCCTGCCGGGACAGTTCATTATCGCAAAAATTGATGAAAAAGGTGAGAGAATCCCTCTGACAATCTGTGACTATGACAGAGAGGCAGGTACGATCACGATCGTGTTCCAGATCATCGGAGCATCTACAGAACGATTTGCCAAGTTAAAAGCAGGGGATTTCTTCCGGGATTTCGTAGGTCCTCTCGGAAAACCGTCAGAGCTCTGTACAGACGATTTAGAGGAAGTAAGAAAGAAAAAGATTCTTTTCGTAGCCGGTGGTGTAGGTACCGCTCCTGTTTATCCGCAGGTGAAATGGCTCCATGAGCATGGAATTGATGCTGATGTAATCGTAGGCGCAAAGACAAAAGATCTGATCATCCTTGAAAAAGAGATGGAAGCAGTCGCAGGAAATCTGTACATCACAACAGATGACGGTTCTTACGGAAGAAGCGGTATGGTTACAAAGGTGATCGAGGATCTGGTAACACAGGAAGGCAAGAGCTATGATGTATGTATCGCCATCGGTCCGATGATCATGATGAAATTCTGCTGCCTGACCACAAAGAAGCTGAACATCCCGACGATTGTCAGCATGAATCCGATCATGGTAGACGGTACCGGTATGTGTGGCGCATGTCGTCTGAAGGTTGGCGAAGAGATCAAATTTGCCTGCGTGGACGGACCAGAGTTCGACGGACATCTGATCAACTTCGATGAGGCGATGAAGAGACAGCAGATGTACAAGACGGCAGAAGGAAGAGCCCTTCTGAAGTTGCGTGAGGGTGACACTCATCACGGCGGATGCGGAAATTGTGGAGGTGACGAATAATGGCTGATGTATTAAAAAAGGTTCCTGTAAGAGAGCAGGCTCCGGCAGTAAGAGCTGCAAACTTTGAGGAAGTGTGTTTAGGATACAACAAAGAAGAGGCGATGGAAGAGGCCGCACGCTGCATCAATTGTAAAAATGCAAAATGTATGCAGGGCTGTCCGGTATCCATCAATATCCCTGCCTTCATTCACGAAGTAAAAGAAGGAAATTTCGAAGAAGCCTATAAGATCATTTCAGAGTCCAGCGCATTGCCGGCAATCTGCGGACGTGTATGTCCACAGGAAAGCCAGTGTGAAGGAAAATGTATCCGCGGCATCAAAGGAGAACCGATCTCCATCGGTAAGCTGGAGCGTTTTGTAGCTGACTGGGCAAGAGAGAATGGTATCAAACCGACAGCTCCTGCTGAAAAGAACGGTCACAAGGTTGCTGTCATCGGTTCCGGTCCTTCCGGCCTCACCTGTGCAGGCGATCTTGCAAAGCTTGGTTACGATGTAACGATCTTCGAGGCACTGCATGAGGCAGGCGGCGTGCTGGTATACGGTATTCCGGAATTCCGTCTTCCGAAAAACAAAGTCGTAGCCGCAGAGGTAGAGAATGTAAAGGCTCTCGGCGTTAAGATTGAAACAAACGTGATCATCGGCAAATCCACAACCATCGATGAGCTGATGAAGGATGAGGGATTCGAGGCTGTATTTATCGGTTCCGGAGCAGGTCTTCCGATGTTCATGGGAATTCCGGGAGAGAATGCAAACGGTGTATTCTCCGCAAATGAGTTCCTGACAAGAAACAACCTGATGAAAGCCTTTGATGACAGCTATGATACACCGATCGCGCGTGGAAAGAAGGTAGCTGTTGTCGGTGGTGGAAACGTAGCAATGGATGCAGCCAGAACAGCACTGCGTCTGGGTGCAGAAGTACATATTATTTATCGTCGTAGTGAAGCAGAGCTTCCTGCACGTGTTGAGGAAGTACATCATGCAAAAGAGGAAGGCGTGATCTTCGATCTGCTGACAAATCCGATCGAGATCCTGGTAGACGAGAATGATGCCGTTAAGGGTATGAGATGTATCCGTATGGAGCTTGGCGAGCCGGATGCTTCCGGAAGAAGACGCCCGGTAGAGGTTCCGGGTTCCGAGTTCGAACTGGAGCTGGATACGGTGATCATGTCCCTGGGTACTTCACCGAATCCGCTGATCTCTTCCACGACCATCGGTCTGGACACAAACAGAAGAAAATGTATCATCGCGGATGAAGTGACCGGACAGACCTCCAAAGACGGCGTATTTGCCGGCGGAGATGCTGTAACAGGTGCCGCTACCGTAATCCTTGCCATGGGAGCCGGAAAAGCTGCTGCCAAGGGAATCCATGAATTCTTATCCAATAAGTAAGGATTGCTCGAAAGAATAAAACGGGAGAATCAGTTATGGTAAGACATATTGTAACATGGTGTTTTAAAGATGAGATCGCAGATGCAGAGAAACCGGCACTGAAAGCGGCCATGAAAGAACATCTGGAAGCACTGACCGGAAAAGTTCCGGGACTTGTTTCCGCAGAATTTGTTTCCGGGCTGCTGCCATCGAGCACACATGATATGGTACTGATGACAGTGCATGAAACTGCAGAAGATCTGAAGGTATATGCATCACATCCGGAGCACGTAAAAGTGGCAGACACCTATGTACGTCCTTTTGTGTGCAACCGCACGGCAATTGATTTTGCAGAATAATGATACCTGTAAAACAGGGAATGGAGCGTCATACTTCATTCCCTGTTTGTAACTGTTCAGAATCATGGATGATTCAGAACGTGCACGCCCCTGCATTCATGAACATGCAGAAGCTCTGAAGGCGAATCTCTGTTTTACAGCGAATTTTGGAGGGAAATATGAAGATCCGATTGCTTACTGTCGGAAAGATAAAAGAAAACTATCTGGTACAGGGCATCCGTGAATATGAAAAAAGACTCAGCCGCTACTGTAAGCTCGAAATCATTGAGGTACCGGATGAGAAGACTCCGGATAAAGCCAGTGATGCACTGGAAGCTCAGATACGGGATACAGAAGGAAGACGAATCCTGAAATATATACGGGACGATGACTATGTCATCGCACTCGCCATCCAGGGGAAAATGCCTGACTCTGTAGAACTGTCACAATTTATGGAAAATCTCGGTATTCAGGGAAAAAGCAGCGTGGACTTTGTCATCGGAGGCTCACTTGGGCTGTCAGATGAAGTGCTGAAACGTTCAGACTATCAGCTGAGTTTTTCCAGAATGACATTTCCACATCAGCTCATGCGCATGATCCTGCTGGAACAGATCTACCGGGGATATCGGATCATGATGCATGAACCGTATCACAAATAAGTTCGGGATAGATTTTATGAATGATAATATTTTGTTATTTCATACTACCTGTAGAGGCAGTGAGATAAATGATAGAAGATCAGGAAAGGACTCGAAATCCCATGAATGAGAAAAGTATAGATACGTATTTGTACTGTGCGATGTCGATCGGTGAGGAACTGCTGAAGAATGGAGCGGAAGTCGGTAGAGTAGAAGATACCATCCAGCGCATCTGCATGGCATATGGTGCGCTACGGGTAGATGTGTTTTCCATCACATCCAGCATAGTGACCACTGTGTATGGGCAAGGATTTGAAACACACACCCAGACACGTCGTATATCAGAAAGAGGAAATAACCTGCACAGGCTGGATGAACTGAATCGCCTTTCCAGATGGATTTGCCAGGAAAGGCCCTCAGCAGACGAAATTATGGAAAGGCTGGATGAGATAAAAAACGGTGCTGTGTATTCTTTCGGCTGGCAGCTTTTGATCTATGCGCTTGTGTCAGGTTCCTTTTCTGTTTTCTTCGGTGGTGATTTCAAGGACATGCTTGCATCTGCCCTGATCGGTATTTCCCTGAAATTTATGGAATCCTTCCTGAAACATTATTTTTCAAACAGTATGGTAACAGCACTTCTGTGTTCTGTAGCCGGAGGATTTCTCGCAAATGCTGCGGTACGAACAGGAATGGGAAGCCATGTAGATCTGATCAGTATCGGAAATGTGATGCTCTTTATTCCGGGGCTCGCTTTCACGAATTCCCTGAGAGATATGTTTTCCGGAGATACTGCTACAGGACTGCTCAGGTTTATGGAATCCTGTCTTCTGGCAATGGTGATCGCAATTGGATTCACATTGCCAAACTTTTTGTTCTGTACACAGTGTTCCCTATAATTACTGAAACCTGTATTACTCGAAATGAGGGAGGAAAAAGATGCAGAGTATTATTCAGCTGATTGCAGCATTATTTGGCGCACTGGGATTTGCTGCCTTCTTTAATATCCGTGGAAAGAAACTGATCTTTGCCACACTGGGAGGCGTTTTTGCCTGGGGCAGCTATCTGATCGCGGGATGTTTTACCGACAATCCTTTTCTGTGTGCATTTGCAGCCTCTGTACTGCTCACACTCTATTCCGAATGTATGGCAAGGATACACAAAACACCTGTCACACTTTTTATCGTATCCTCTGCCATCATACTGATTCCGGGAGCCTCTCTCTATCGCAGCATGAATAACCTGATGCGTATGCAATGGCAGGAATTTGGAAAAGAGAGCATGTACACACTTTTATTTGCCGCATCCATGTCCGCAGGAATCACCTTCACGACATTGGTATTCCGTGTAATATGGAAAGCAGTGTACAGACAGAGGAGATATTAGAAAGTGAGAGTTTAAAGCGATTGATACTTAATGATTCGAATGAAGAATTACTGTTGCCTGTTAGATTACCGATAGAGAGCCTGGAGAGGATAACAGAATGGGATTGCCTGTAATATTTAGTTCAACAGGAAAATGGGGAACAAAGACAGAATATACAAATTTCAGGAAATTTCTTATGAAAGACGGATATCTCAGAATAGCACCGGAGGTTTTCATGCGAGCCGTGACAAATCGTAAAGGTACCACAAAGCACTTTCGTAGAATAATAGTCGGAAATATAGTCGTATATTTCCAGAAAATGGGTTATAATGTTATAACAAGATGTTGGGGTCAAAAGCATTTGACCCCATGATGCCTTCGGATTTTTCCGCGCTT
>UQCM01000048.1 GCA_900539525.1 uncultured Blautia sp. | reverse complement strand
AAAGGAAAGCCTCGTAGAGGCGATTTTGCGAATGGACTCTGAATAGTTACAAAAATGATAAGGAAACATGGAAATTTTTGATTGACACAAACTTCTGTTATCGCTATCATGATAATAACTGACTGCAGGAATTTTTGCTCCCGCCAGCCGGAAATATAGGTTAAAAACAAAGGAGAAATCATGAAACTACTGAAAAAAATCGCTGCTAAGTACAACAGCATCAGCCTCATCCTGCGGATCGTGACGGGACTTATCCTGGGTGCTGTCCTCGCACTGCTGGTACCCAAAGCCACTGTGATCGAGGAATTTGGTAATCTGTTTGTTGGTGCATTAAAAGCCATTGCACCTGTACTTGTATTTGTGATCGTGTCGAGTGCACTGGCACAGGGAAGCTCCAGACTGGACCGCCGTTTCGGAACGGTCATCTGGCTCTACATGCTCACCACTTTTCTGGCCGCTGCCATTTCCGTTATTACGAGCCGTATCTTCCCGCAGACGATCGTACTTGCAGAAGCCGCAGAGGCAGAAGTGATTCCACAGGGACTCGGTGAAGTCATGCATACCCTTCTGGCAAACATCGTTGCCAATCCTTTTGCTTCTCTGATGCAGGGAAATTATATCGGTATCCTGATGTGGGCCTGCCTGTTTGGATTTGCCATGAAGAACATCGGTTCCGAGAGCACAAAGGTCTTCCTGTCCAACACCGCAGATGCCATTTCCCAGATCGTACGCTGGATCATCAATCTGGCACCGTTTGGTATTATGGGTCTTGTATATACAAATGTAACGAGCAACGGTCTGGCTATTTTCACACAGTACGGAAAACTGCTGCTTCTTCTGGTCGGTACGATGCTGCTCATGGCGCTGGTCGTTTCACCTGCGATCATCTTTTTCTACCTGCGCTGCAATCCGTATCCACTGGTATTCCGATGCCTCAGAGAATCCGGAATCACTGCCTTCTTTACCCGAAGCTCCGCTGCAAATATCCCGGTCAACATGGCTCTGTGTGAGAAACTCGGTCTTGATAAGGATATGTATTCCGTTTCTATCCCGCTTGGTGCAACCATTAACATGGATGGTGCTGCTATTACCATAACCATCATGACACTGGCTGCAGCCAATACACTGGGGATACAGGTTTCACTCCCCGCAGCGATCCTTCTCTCCGCAATGTCCGCACTGGGTGCCTGCGGTGCCTCTGGTGTAGCCGGCGGATCACTGCTGCTGATTCCTATGGCTTGCTCACTGTTCGGTATTTCCAATGATATCGCCATGCAGGTGGTCGGCGTAGGATTTATCATCGGTGTGATCCAGGATTCCGTAGAAACCGCCCTCAACTCCGCCGGCGATGTAGCATTCGCTGCCACAGCAGAATACTATCAGTGGCGCAAACAGGGACGTCCGCTTCCTGATTTTCTGAGAAAACACTGATTCAGCTGTTAAAACCTGTTTACGGATGATTTCGCGCACAGCGCTCCCGAAATCCCGCCGGAAATCAGATTCGAGGAAATCTATCATGGACAAAACAACATTTTTATCAACTTATAACATAACAGAAAAAGACCTGGAAAAGGCAGATATTGAATGGGACGAATTAGATTCCATTTTAAGGGAATACCTGAAGATTGAAGAACATCTTCGGGAGATTGGGAAAGATTTTATCAATGATTATCTTTACGATATTGACAAGGCGGGAATCCACTCCTACCGCTACCGAACGAAAGAACCCGGTCATCTGCTGGAGAAGATCATACGGAAGAAAAAGGAAAATCCGGACAAGTTTGCTGATATTAATCATACAAATTTTCACAAGTATATGACAGATCTGATCGGAATCCGTGTCTTCTTCCTGTATCGGGAAGACTGGATTTATTTCCACCGGTATATTACACAGACATTCGAAAACAACCCGGATATTTATGTGGAAGACAGGATCGAAGATTTTGATGAAGATGTGGATCACTATTATATCGCAGAAAGACCGAAGGTTTATAAACGATCGGGCGACAGCCGTATTTATGATGCTAAGGAAATCGATATCATTGCCGGAGGTATCTACCGCTCTCTCCACTATATTATAAAATTTAAAGGATACTATGTGGAAATCCAGGGCAGGACACTTTTTGAAGAGGGCTGGAGCGAGATCGACCATGATATCGTTTATCCGTATTATAAAGACGATGAAATGTTAAAGGATTTTTCCAAATTGCTGAACCGCCTTTCCGGAATGGCGGACGAAATGAGCTCTTATTTCCGCAGAATGAAACAGGAAATGAAACAGGAAAAGAAACAGGAAAATCAACAGGAGAACTGAGTAAAAGAACCCGCAGCTATTAAGAAGCCGCGGGTTCTCTTTCTATTGTTCTCTAAAAGTTATCTTTCCTGTATTACTGTCCATATCCTCTACGATCGCCAGTGATTCGAGATGGAATCCAAGATTTCTGATCATTCTTCCACCTGCCTGAAATCCTTTCTCGACAGCGATTCCGATGCCCTCCACCGTCGCCCCTGCCGACTGGACGATCTGGATCAGCCCCTGCAGTGCACAGCCATTTGCAAGGAAATCATCAATAATAAGTACATGATCCTCGGGAGACAGAAATTTCTTAGATACGATGACCTGATTCTTACACTTGTGTGTAAACGATTCCACTTCAGCCACATACATCTCGCCTTCCAGATTGATACTCTTTGCTTTCTTTGCAAATACCACCGGCACTCCGAAATGCTGCGCCGCAATGCAGGCGATCCCGATACCTGACGCCTCAATGGTAAGAATCTTACTGATCTTCTTCCCTTCAAACCTTCTCTTCCACTCTTTCCCCATTTCATCGAACAATGCAATGTCCATCTGATGGTTCAGGAAACTGTCAACCTTTAACACATTCCCTTCTCTTACGATTCCGTCTTTAACAATTCTTTCCTCCAGAAAATTCATAGTCGATTCCTCCGTTTTCATCTTCATATGCCGTAAATCTGATTTCCGTTCTGATGCGTTCAAATACAACCGCCACCACACTTTTCAGATAAATATTATGAGTTGCCCGACAAGTGAGCCTTACGTCGATTTTTCCGTGCTTCGCACTCCCAAAATCGACGAAAACATTCGCAATCCGCTCATTTTTCTTCGAAAAATGGCTGCTTGCTCATGTTTTGCGGGACCCATAGACATAAAAATACATGCAAGCATGTATTTTTATGTCCATTTGTCCCTTGGCTCATATTATAATTTGTAATCACGTCTGTGTAAAGGGCTTCCGGTCCATAATCCTGCAAAACACCACCGCCACCACCGTACTTACCGCTGTCGCAACAATGGCAGGTCCCACGATCGCTGTGGGATTCACACTTCCATACTGGCTCCTGTACGCAATAATATTTACCGGAATCAGCTGCAGGGATGAAATATTCAATATCAGAAACGTACACATTTCATTACTGGCTGCCAGTGGGGAACCTCCGTATCTTTGGCATTCTTCCTTATTCAGTTCCCCTAACATCTCCATGGCCTTCAATCCCGCAGGTGTGGCCGCCCACCCCAGCCCCAGAAAGTTAGCGATAAAGTTCGTGCTGATATATTCATTTGCCGGATGATCCACCGGTATTCCAGGAAACAGAAAGCGGATCAGCGGTCGTACCTTTCGTGTCAGACCCTGTATCATTCCCGCCTCCTTTGCGATTTCCATGATACCGACCCACAAAGCCATTACTCCCACCATCGTAATGCACAGCATTACAGCCTCTTTGGAAGATGCCAGCGCCGCATCCGTCACCTCCTGCATTCTCCCCGTAAAAGCTCCATATACGATTCCCACCAGAATCATCCCGCCCCATAAATTATTCATGCTTTTTCTTCCCCCGTTACCCGGAATTCTGCAATTCCATAATTATTTACCATATATATGCCGTTTATTTCCCCATATACCACAAAACAAAGCTGGCAAGCCCACCAATTCCTTTGAATTTCCCATATCACAAAATAAAAGTAACTATTCAGAGTCCATTCGCAAAATCGCCTCTGCGAGGGTTTCCTTTTGCTCATGTAGGGCTCTCGCCCTATAGATTTATAAAATTTGTCTCTGGTGAGCAAGCTCCCCAAGGCAAATATTTATAAATCTGCATGACTCTGAACAGTTACAAATAAAAGGAAACCCAATACTCGCTATGGTATCGGATTTCCTTCCATTATCACTTAGCTGTAACGTCTCAAAACAGCTGCCTTCTCTTTAATACTTTGCCCTGCCCGCCTTACTCATCAGGCTTACGCCATTTCTGGTCTTAACGGCCACCTTATAATAACAGTTCTTACCTTTCTTCACTTTTTTATCAAGATAAGATAATGATTTTTTCGAAACAACAGCCACTCTCACATAACCGGAGTTCTTCTTTTCTGAACGGTAGATGACATATTTGACTGCCTTTTTACTCTTCTTCCAGGAGATACGGATTCCTTTCTCTGTCCGGGCAGGCTTCTGAAGCTTCACAGGAGCCTCCAGGGTGACTGCTTTCTCTGCACCTCTGCCGCTGATTTCCCTTCCATCTGCAGCACATGCCACTGCATAGTAGGATACTTTTCTTCCTGTTACCTTTTGGTCTGTTACTGTGGTTCTTCCGGACTTCGTCTTTCCGACAAGGACACGCTTCGTTCCTGATACCCGATACACCGCATAATGGTCTGCACCTTTTACCGTCTGTACGGTAACCTTTACAGATATTCCTTTTTTACCTGCCGAAGCTTTTACAGATTTTACAGACGGTGCTTCTGTCACTGCTGGATTCCCTTGATTCTCATTTCGCCCCGGATCTGTTGTGAGATCATCCCTGCCATCCTTATCTGTCTTTACAGGTTCCAGATTCTTTCTGGCCTCACGAAGCTTCGCCTCCATCGCCGCCAGTTCTTCCTTACTTTCTGATTCCAATGCCTTCTGCAGATCCTCATAAGCCTCTTTAAATGCCTTCCAGCTCTGATCTGTATAATTTTTCTGTCCTGCCTGATAGTCAGTAGAAACATCGGTAAGAAGACTCTTTGCCTGCTCTTTCGCAGCCTCTAATTCTTTGTCTGTCACTTTCAGATTTTCCTTTGCTTCTGTCAGCTCTCTGGTAAGGCTTTTCAGTTCCGGAACAGACAGATCACCCTGTGCGTCTGCTGCCTTCTCATAGGCCTGCATCAGGACTGACCAGGAAGTCTCTGTATATTCTTCTTTTCCTTTCTCTGCCAATGCCGCAACCATTTCCAGTACAGCCTGGAAACTGGATGCCGCAGCACTCTTTGATACTGCTTCATGAATCTCGAAAGCATAAAGCTTTCCATCAATCTGCAGTCTGACACTCTTTCCGGAAGCTGTACCTGTGACAACGGTCTGTGTAACCGGCTGCTTTCTGAACAGCTTTGTCCTGCTGTTCTTTGCCTGCGTTGTCAGGTTATTCACATTATCCCATGACGCCTGATCCACTGCACCCGGATAAAGGATAATCACATAATTGTCCCTGACGCAGGTAATCAGATAATTTTTACCGGATACAATGCTGTTCGCCCTCTGATATCCCGGAATCAGATCACTGTCAGAAGCCGTATCCTTTTTCTCAAAAAGCACAAAATCATAGGTTCCGCCTGTCCAGCTGTCCAGATAACTGCTTCGGTCAAAGATGGAGCTTGCATAATTGTAGCAAAGATAGCTGTTCTGGCTGTTGCGGATACGGAATACATTTCCCTGTCCTGTGCTCACTGTACTTACTGTCATATCTGCCGGAATCGGATCAAAATAGAAGATATGACTGGTATTTGCCACATAATGATCAATAAATTCATTCTTTATGCGATACTTATCCCCTTCTGTCTGCACAAAGGTCATCTCCGCATTTTCCAGATCCATGACGGGATTGGCTTCCCTGGCAAATGCACTGTCTGTATTATTGGTATCTGATGTATGATCACAGAGGAAATACTTCACCCTCTCCTCTGTCCGGACTGCATCTGTATCCCCGCCGGCATGAGAAGCATTGGCTCCGTCAACCACATAGCTTTGTCCCTGCTCGATCTGGATCTTTTCTGCTCCATCGTTTACTTCGATCCGGTAGGTCACACCATCGATGACAGCCGTCGTCATTCCCATAGTGTTTCCCTTTGTGACCGTTACCTTTGTCCGGCTGCCTGTTCCCTGCTCTATTTCTCCCTTATAAAGCCTGGTCCGCGTATAGCTGTTGTTGTCCGGATACATAATATAGACTTTGTCGCCTTCCACACAGGTGATCAGATATGTATCTCCTGAAGTAATCGACTCCGCCTTCTCATATCCCGGCACCAGATCACTCTCCGATACTGTTCCTTTCTTTTTGAGCAGAGTAAAGTTCCAGTTTGCATCATAAGACGCATTAAAGCTTCCTGCTGCATCAAAGATATTTTTAGTACGGAAGAAAAAGATTCTACGTGTGGATCCATCATTTGGAAGAATCACAAATCCTTCTTCACCCTGTACCTTCTCAATCTTCATTCCCTTTGACTCTGCGCTGAAATAATTAGTTGCCCAGGTATTGTTCAGATACAGGTTCTTTGACGCATTATAAATTGTATATATATTTGTACCTGTCCCACTGGTAATCGTAAATTCGCAATCCTGCAGTGTCAGACTCTTGTCCGGACTGGCAGAAAATACATTATCAGTACCAGTATGAGAATACAGAACAGGCGCTGCCTGTCCATCCTTTTCTGCCGTAACCGATGCGACCACCGGATCCGGCTGCTGTGAGATCACAGGTTCTCCTGCCTTTTCATAGCTTCTCGTATAAACAGCTTTTTCTGCCGACAGCTCCACATCAATGATGGTATCATCAATGACTGCACTCGGAGCCAGTTCAAGAATATGATAGCTCTCATACAGCATCCTGTGCGGCGCTTTTCCGATATGCCCTCCTGTATTCGGCTCATAGAGCAGCCCTACCGTGCCGTCCTGCTGCTCAGTCAGACAGGAATAGGCATATCCGTTATTATATTCCGGATCTTCAATATCAACCGTTCCCAAAAGTGTCATCGTCTTATCTTCGTTTACTTCAAAGGAATATACTTTTCCATAGGAACGCGCTGGATTTCCCTTACTCGGACACGCCACAAGAATCAGATCTCTGCCATTGGACTTCCTGGAGTAACGGATCGCCGTGACATTACAGTCTCCCCATGCCGGTACGCCTGTCTCTACCATGGCTCCCATGGTATAATCTCCGCTGGCATTTCTGACAGCATCCGCATAGCAGATATTGTTGCTATTTCTGCCGCTTCTAAAGAACATACGCAGGGTACCGTCCGAAAGCTCCACCATCTCGCTCTCCGAAGATTTATTGGCACTTCCTGTGGGAAGCACATCGTTTGTACGCTTCCAGTTAATGCCGTCTCTGGAGTAGATAAAGCTGGCTCTCTCACCCTGTCCCGTGCTGTAGAAGGGAACCGTGATCACACCATCACTGGTGGTCAGACCCTTTCCCGGTGATACCAGGATCGCACCGTCTCCTGTTTCTCTCTTTACCTGATCATTCACGATTCTCGGATTTACCCATGTACATCCCCCGTCTCTCGATTCCACGATCCAGACATATCCGATATTAAACACATGAAGCTCTGAGTCCCTGTAAAATACGTTCTGCTGCACATCCCGGTCTGTATTTACCTGTTTCTGTGTCAGAGGCTCAAAAGTGCCGTTAATCTTCTTTTCAATGTTATACCACTCATCCACACGCCAGTCGGTAGCTCCATTGTCCGAGCGCCTCAGCACCGGCGCATATCCGTTTACAAAATCCCCTACATAGTAAGCATAGCTGGTCTCATTCGATGTCGGATCTGTTCCGGCATTTGCATAATTATCTGTCAGAGCGATGCGGTTCACCCCGTTCACCTTGATATATCCTCTTCCATTCGGAACACTTCCATACTGTGTCGTGATTCCTGTAGGATTCACATCTGCCAGACAGTAGATCGTACCATCCGGTCCTTCTACAAGTGCCGGATCAATAACCGTAGTAGCATTTCTGGTTGCATATCCCTCACTGTCGGGAAACCAGATCGGAAAACTGTAATTCCAGGTCTGCCCCATATCCGTAGATACAGAAGCGATCGTATCCAGACCGCCTCCATCTCCGGGTGTCGCATATCTCGCATCTGCTGCCGCGATCAGATTTCCTCTGTGTTCTCCGTTTTCCACAGAGATCAGTACCGGAATACGGAAATTGTAGCTGTCTGCTGTTCCTGTCGGAAATGGCTGTCCCAGAGTAACCGTATCCTCTGTGACCCCCAGGCTTCCTGCCTTTATCAGTTCTGTCTCCTTTGCAGAAGCTGAAAATACCGGAAGCATCGTCACTGCCATCACACAGGACACTGCCAGACTGATCCTTCTTTTCCACTTCTGTAACATCAACCCTTTCTTTTTCATATCTTCCTCCTTTACACGTAACCTTTCAGTTCTCGATTTCTGACCATAAATACTTTCCTTTATACAGAACTTATGCAATCTGCATAGTTTTTTCTGTTTCCCCTTCCCTTTTATGGTTCTTATTACTATCATACTTTACATTTTATAATTTTTCAATAAATTTAATAGGAATTTCTTGTTAAGATAGTGTTTGGATTTAGAAACTCCGGATACCTTTTACGGTATCCGGGGTGATCAATCAATACTTCTTTGTTACTTTTGCAAATGGACCATAGATTTTTTTCCCGGCCCCGTTTTTACGGTATGCCCGTACCTGGAACAGATACTTTTGTCCCTTTTTCATTCCTCCAAGCGTAACACTTGTTTTCCTGGCAGATACCGATTTCATCTTCTTGAGAGGTTTCTTTCCTGCCTTTACCCATACCTCATATCCGTCTGCCTTTGCTGTCTTCTTCCAGGAAACGGTTGCTTTTTTTCCGGATATTCTGATCTTTTTCAGTTTCACCTTCTTTGGCTTCTCCACTTTTTTATCCGGATTGGAGGGCACAGTGATTTCCGTTTCCTGTTGTTTTTGCGTTTCTGTCTGGGAACCATCTGCCGGTTTTTGATCCACTTGCTCTTCTTGCTTTCTCTGCGGAAGCTTCTCCACATGTACCGTACAGCTCAGGCTTCCCGTTTCAAATACAGCCTGTACTTTAGTATTTCCCTCTCCCACAGCTGTGATCATACCGTTCTGATCTACCGTCGCAACAGACGGATCCTGTACAGTCCAGCTGACTTTTCCACGGTCGGCCGGTATCAGCGAAGAGTTTTCCACAATGGCTGCCGTTTCTCCCTGCTTTAATGTGATTTCTGTCTTATCACTGCTGTTCAAAAATTTTGCATTTGCCAGAGATACAGGTACTTTTCCTCCCGTCTCCCTGATTTCCAGCTTTTTCACCTGATGCACATTCAGGTATACGGATTCTGCCGGATCACCTGCATACAGTGCTTCTGACTGATACAGAAGCGTACCGTCACCATAAATTTCTACAGAAGCATATGTTCCTGCTGTTTCTCTGTTATCGGTCCCCGCCCATGCGGAGAATACATCCACATTTTTTCCTGTAAGATCCCATACAGCCACAGTACCTGCCGTAAGACCGATTCCTTTGGAAAATTCTTTCTTTCTTCCGCTCACGCAAAGTTCCAGATTCTGTCCATGACCATTCTTATCCTTATAGACGGTTCCGTTTGAAGCATCCGTATCCATATACAGATCACTCAGCCAGGTATATCCGGGGGATACTTCATATTTTTCGTACAAACTAAATTCTGCCGCCGAGATATGTGTATCTTTCTGCATCCCCGCCGTTGCCAGTGCGCAGATACGGATTCTTCTTGCATTCGGCGCATCAAATTCCACACTTTTGATTCTGGAATCTTCCGTCCAGCCGGGATTTCTTACTGGAATCTCCACAAAGTCATCCTGATCCTCCGTCGTACTGTAAGACAGGCTGTATTTCAGAATGATTCCATTATTTCCCTGTTGTCTTGGTAAATACTCCAGCTTTCCAATATCTGTATTTTCCGGAAGCAGTATGGTGAAGCTGTTGTTCTTTCCTCCTTCTATATCCGGCATGGTACCGCCACTGTAATTTGTATGCCAGAAGGTATTTTCATCTCCATCCACTGCTTTTATTGCTGCTTCGCTGCCCGGCTGCTCGCTGTCTGCAAATACCTGAAAGCTCTGACCGTCCAGCTTTGCATAACGGGCATAGGATTCAGGCTCCACGCCGATCAGCGTTCCGTAAACAGCCTGATACTCTGCTTTTTCCCCTTCATCTAATTTTTCATATGCCATCTGCATGGTCATTTTTTCGTTGTGAAATTTCGCCGGATCCCTGGCATCGCTCTGCGTCATATTCTGCATCTGGAACCTGGAATAATCCATCAGATAATCCATATAGGCATTTTTTCTCTCACTCTCATCCCAGTCGGTCTGCATCAGACCATTCTCCGTCATCACATATGTAATTGTCCTGTCATTCCCTGATACACGGTATGACGAAAGTGTCTCTCCCGTATCCTTGCTGACAAACACGAGCCGGCCTCCTGCTTCCTTATGATAGATTTCAAGCTTTGCGCCTGCCGGAAAATCCATCTCAGTGCTGCCGGACACTGCCTTTTCATTTCCCTTCATGCTGCGGTTGAAAAGCTCTTTTCCATCCTGACTGGTCACACGGATGGAAATATAAACATCCTGAAAGCCTTCATGTGGCTTTATGCCATTAATGGTCCAGGTAAGCTTATGGCTTCCGGTATCCACAGATGCTTCAGCCACGATACTGTCACTAAGCCCCAGAAGTCTTATCTTCACATCGTCTGCAAGCGGATTTCCCTGCTCCTTCTTATAAGTGACAGTCTTTGTTACGTTTCCTTTGGATGCCGTCAGATACTCATTTCCGTAACGGTACCCCATGCCTTTCGGAACCGGAAGCTCCACCTCATAGATTCCCACCGGAAGCTCTGTCTCCAGCGTCTTTCCGGTAACCGGAAGCTTCTTAACGATATCCGACCCATCCTTGATCAGAATATACTTATTCCGGATCTGCTCCAGATCATCCATTTCAATCTGTATGCTCACACGGCTCTTATATCCTGTAGATGCCAGTTCACCTGTGCTCACAAGGCTGTAGATGCCATCCAGTCCCAGTTTTGAACGTACCTGTTCACATTCTGCATCATCCGGGATCAGATCCTTCAGATAATACAGCATTGGCTGATCCATATCATAGATGGTATTTTCCGTCTTAGAGGAGGGATGAATATGCCAGCTTTCCAGATATGGAAGCACATTATATCCACCCGAACGGCTGAAGCTCTCCGCAATTGTATCTGAAGAAGCTGCTTCTTTTCCATTCTCATAATAGGATTTCCGATACAGGGAATGCATTGCAGCCACTGTCTTTTCCGGTCCGAGCTTATCCAGCATATTTGTAAACATAAAAAGACTTACATCATAATGCAACGCACCCTCTACGATTCCTGCAAAAGAAAGAGAAGTCTTTCGCCTGTCTGCCGCTTTTTTTCCCAGTGCGGCATATCTCTGTTCCCTGGTTCCGGAAAATCCGGAAAGCAGCCATCCGAAATCATCCGGACTGCGATAGGATGATTCGAAATAATATCCCATGATATTGTTGGTCGTCTCCACAAGAGGAAGCTCCCTGTATGCAAGATTTCCCTCATATCCATGCCCGAATTCATGAAGTGACAGCCAGTGTCTGTACAGATACTGCTGAAGGCTGTTTCCATTGTAGGCACTGTGATCCACGGTATAATAGGCCTGTCCTATACCATTCTGATTTGCCTTTATAAAGAATTTCGAGCGTACATTCTGGTTATATGGCTCTTCTGCATCATAATCCAGACCTGCAAACTTATCGTACTGATCAACAAAGGCTGCATACCAGTCCAGCATTTCATCAATGGTGTGAAAATAATACTTTCCTGTTGTATCATAATCAGAATCAATGATATGATCCCTGTCGATCACAGGAACAAGGAAGGTTGCCGCACTTCCTTCGATAATTGCAAAAGGATCGTCTGATTCCTTCCACTCTTTAAAAAATCCAGCCTGCGAATCACCATATCGGTAAACAGGTATTTCCCTGAACTGCTCATTCCATTCATACTCGATCACAGGCTGTACATCTGTTCCCTTCGGTGTAACAATAAAGGGAACACTGTCCTTACTCTGTTCGGTCTCATCCTTCGTGAATGTATTTTTCAATGTGACCCATTCACCGTTTGCCGGAATAAATGCTGAAGATTCTGTCCTTGAATCATCATTCATAAACTCCAGCTTCAATCTCTTCCCAAATTCCTGAGCGTTAACCAGACGGATCCTGATTTCTGAATCTGCCGGAATCCAGATGCCCAGATTCTGTCTGTCATGGTAATATCCCCTGTTAAATCCGATGTTTGTCAGATGAGAAGCATCCGGCAGCGTGTGAAGCTTCATCTTAACTTTCTTATCTTCTGCTGAAGCACTGTTTTTATCCAGAACTTTAACCGTCGTATCAAGCTTCACTGTTCTTCCATCCGAATCCTTCACCTGCCGGGTGATCGTACAGGTTCCCGGTTTTGTCGTATCCAGCTTCCCCGTCTGTACGATTTTTCCAGTCAGATCCCCGTCCTCCAGATCATCTGCATACACTCTTGTTCTGCTTCCAGGTTCCTGTCCGGTATAAACCCATGTCTCTACCGCCCCGGACAGTGTGGGCTCACGATACACGTCGTCCATAGCATTCGTTCGTACAGCCGACATCATAAATACAGCTGCTGCCAGAACAGGTATTATTCCAAATCTTTTTTTCTGGTATTCCATCCTTTTTCTCCTTCTTTTTTTTATTTTTCTTTTTCATTTTTCTTTTTCATTTTACGTAACTTTTCATTTTTCTTTTTCATTTTACGTAACTGTTCAGCATCCATTTGCAAAACCGCCTCTTTGATGATTTCCTTTTTCCCTGAACAGTCATCATTTTACTAAACATTCACTTTACCAGATTATAGCACAACAGTGTCGAAATTTTCAATCCTTATCCTCTGTTTTTTTACTCTTTCTCCTGCAGATTCAACAGTTCACGATATACATCTCTTTTTCCGATTCCCCGGTCCTTTGCAACCAGTTTCATCGCTTCCTTCTTTTCTATTCCCTGACTCAGATATCTTTCCATATGCTCGGGAATACTGATCTTTTCCCACGATTCCTGCTCTTCCTTCTTCCGTTCCTGAAGACTCCTCCCTTCAACTACCAGTACACATTCCCCTTTGGGTTCTGTACTTTCATAATACTTAAGCGCTTCGGATATTGTTGTCAAAAATGCCGTTTCATGTCTTTTGGTAAGTTCACGACAGACAGTAATTCTTCTGTCCCCCAGTGCATTCATCAGTTCTCCCAGTGTCTTCACCAGCCGATGAGGCGCCTCATAGATAATAATCGTCCTTGTTTCCTGAACAAGCTCTTCAATAATTTCCTGTCGCTCCTTTTTTTCTGCCGGAAGAAATGCCTCGAAACAGAACCTTCTTGTGGGAAGTCCTGAAATCGTCAGCGCTGTAATACATGCCGCCGCACCCGGCAGAGAGGTCACTTCGATTCCCTCCTCATAGCACAGCCGTACCAGATCCTCTCCCGGATCTGATATTGCAGGCGTGCCTGCATCTGTGATCAGTGCCACATTCATTCCCTGACGCATCTTCTCAATCAGAACATATCCTTTTTCTATCCTGTTATATTCATGATAGCTTGTCATTGGGGTTTTGATATGAAAATGGTTCAAAAGCCTGATACTATTTCTTGTATCCTCTGCCGCGATCAGATCCACTTCTTCCAGTGTCCGAAGAACCCTCATGGTGATATCCTCCAGATTCCCGATCGGTGTCGCACACAAATATAATTTTCCCTGCATAGCTGCCTCCTGACTAATATCCATAAATATCATAGATCTCATCTGTATATACACCTGGCTTCTGATACACGATCAGCGGTTTTTCAACTGTCATCCGGGATCTTCCACCTCGTACTGCCTCAATAAGCACCATATTCGGCTCTTTGTCAACAAAGGGATACACCAGCTTCATTCTCTTTGGCTCCAGCCTGTATTCTACAAGCATATGGATAATCTCTGCCAGTCGGAAGGGTCTGTGAACCAGATAAAATCTGCCTCCCGGACGCAGAAGACGCGCGGTCTGACTGATGATATCCTCCAGGTTACAGCATATTTCATGGCGTGCGATTGCCTTTGCCTCATCCGGATTGACCAGACCATGCTGTCCTGTCATATAGGGCGGATTGCTTGTTATTACATCAAAAGAAGCCGGCCCAAATTGTTTGTCGGCTTCCCTGATGTCCCCTTCTACAATAGAAATTCTGTCCTCCAGATGGTTATATTTCACACTTCTCACAGCCATATCCGCACTGGCGCTCTGTATCTCCAGTCCGGTAAAATGTCTTCCCTTTGTTTTTCCTGCCAGCAGAATCGGAATGATTCCTGTTCCCGTTCCCATATCCAGAACATTTTCTCCATCCTTCACATTTGCAAAACCGGAAAGCAGTACTGCATCCATTCCAAAACAAAATGTACTCTGATTTTGAATAATTTTATATCCATTTCTTTGGAGATCATCCAGGCGTTCTCCCGGACGCAGATTATTTTCCATCTTTTTTCTGTTTTCCTTCCTTTCTCTCCAGAGCCTCCAGTTCCTTCAGTTCCTTATCTGAAATATTGATCTTCTCCTTTTTACGCCTTGGCTTAAACTTAAGTTGTTCTACATGGTAATCCCTGATTTCCTTCTCGCCATCTACATCCACGATCACCTTTACGAGCTGGCGAAGAACATTTACATTCTGTACTTCCCCCTTCAGTCCGTCATCTGTCTGAACAATATCACCCATTCCCGGCAGGCGGCTGTTCAGATATTCATATGTTTCCTCTTCATTTTTCAGACAGCACATAAGTCTTCCGCACACTCCTGATATCTTGGCAGGATTCAGCGAAAGATTCTGCTCCTTCGCCATCTTGATGGAAACCGGTGCAAACTCGGACAAATAGGAATGGCAGCAAAGAGGTCTTCCGCAGATCCCGATTCCTCCGATAATCTTGGTCTCGTCACGGACTCCAATCTGTCTCAGCTCAATTCTTGTCTTAAATACAGCAGCCAGATCCTTTACCAGATCACGAAAATCAATCCTGCCATCTGCCGTAAAATAAAACAGCACTTTATTGTTATCAAACGTATACTCTGCATCGATCAGCTTCATATCCAGTTCATGCTTCCGGATCTTCTCCAGACAGATTTTCATGGCATCCTTCTCTTTTTCACGGTTTCTCTCCACTCTCAGAGCATCCTCCACTGTAGCTATACGGATAACCTCCTTTAGCGGCTGAACCACCTGATCATCGGGCAGGCTCTTCACACCTACAACAACTGTGCCGTATTCTATGCCTCTGGCGGTCTCTACAATGACATGGTCGCCCTTCTGTATATGAAATTTCTTCGGGCTGAAATAATAAATCTTGCCTGCATTTCGAAATCTCACTCCGATTATCTTTATCATTATGCTAAGTTCTCCTTTATTGTCATAAACAGCAGCTCCATTGTCAGTTCAAAGCTTACATTTGCACTTAACCGTTCCTTTGCTTTTACGATCCCCTCAAGAATCTGTTCCAGTCCTTCATAAGAACCTCTCCTGGTCTGTTCTGTGATCGCCTGAATCTGATCCTTAAAAGTCAGACCGTCCACATCCTTTGTTGCCTTAAAATACAGAACATCACAATACCACACGGAAAGCAGATCCAGATAGTCCTGAATATTAATTTTAAATTCTATAACGGATTTCACTGCTGTGATAATGTCCTGCATTTCCATCTTTGGTATATTTTTCAAAAGCTGCAGTGCTGCTGCCTTTATCTCACTGAAATTTTCAGAAGATGCCAGTTCCACCGCTTTTCCAATATTTCCGCGTGCAAAAGCCACACACACATCCGCCTGATAATCAGGAATCTGCAGATGTTCCATCAGATATTTTTTTACCTGCCTGTCAGGAATCGGCTTCATATCCAGCATCACACATCTGGAACGGATAGTCGGAAGAAGAATGGATGCATTCGTTGTAAGAAGCAAAATAATCGCGTACACCGGTGGCTCTTCAATCGACTTTAACAAAGCATTCTGGGCCTGAACGGTCAGCTTCTCCGCTTCCGGCACAATATAGATTTTATATCTGCTGCTGTACGGCTTGATCTGTATATCATTTACAAGCTGCTCTCTGATTTCATCTACACCGATACTGTTTGGCTTTTCGTGTGTGATTCTAATAATATCCGGGTGATTCCCTCCTTCTGCCTGTTTACAGGATCTGCATTCTCCACACGCCTCCGCCTTTCCTGACTCACACTGCACTGTCTGTGCAAATGCAAAGGCCAGAAGTTTTTTCCCGGATCCTTTTTCTCCATTCAATATATAAGCGTGAGAAACCTTATCCAGCTTCATCGCATTCTCCAGGTGTTCAATCACCTGCCTGTGTCCGATAATATCCTTAAATCCCGGCATTTCTGTCACCTCATTATCTTATTCGTCTGTATTCTTCCTTTTTCTGATAAAAACAGTATTCAACCATCATTCTCTTTGCAAGTATATCACACATTCTTACTTTTACCTAGTATAAATTAAAACAATATACTTTACAATTCTTTTTCTTTCTTCAGTACAAACTCCGTAATATCCTGAATACACTCGTCTATCGTCCCATCATTTGAAAATCTGTGGACAATCCCTGCTTCTTTAATTTTCTCTTCAGCAAAATCAGAACAATCTGCAAGAAATCTGCGGCACATCTCCTCATATTGAGGTTTTTCCTGGTTTCTTTCCCGCTTCAATGCTCTATCAAGTCTGATATCATCACTTACCTCTACATAAACAGGTATGATTTTCTCTTCACCATAATATTTTTTCAGTTTTTCAAAGGACTCCAGCGTTCCTATTGAGAGATAACTGTTTTTTTCCAGATTTATATTTTCATCATCAACCGTAAAATATTTCCACAAACCACAGACGGTATGATAAACCCGCATCTCAATGACTCTGCCGTCCTCCTGCAGTTCTGAAAGCTTTTTCTCATCCACAAAGTAATACTGCACTCCGTCCCTTTCATCTGCTCTTGCCGGTCTGGTTGTATATAGTACAATCTTATGCAGACTCAGCTCTTCTTTTTTTAACAATTCTTTAAAAATTGTATCTTTTCCTGAAGAGCTTTTTCCCATAACATAATATATTTTTCCCATAACCTTCCTTTTGTTCTATCCTTTCCTGTCTCTTTTACACTTCTGTTCACATCGTGAGCTGTAACTTTTCCTGCCTCTTTTTCCACTGCTGTTCAAATCATGACCTTTTGACCCTGGCATCATTTTATCTTTCGTCTTCCATGACCCGGATCCTTCTGCATGTATGATCTTCCATACCCTGGATTGAATATTTTTCCTTCCGGTATTCTTCTATTCTGTCCAGCACGCTGCGGCTGATCTTCTCTCCCGGAACCAGCATGGGAATACCCGGAGGATAGAGATAGACAAACTCCCTGCACACATATCCCTCGGATTCTTTCAGAAGAACCTCCCTGCTCCTTCCCTTCATCGCATCACAGATCTTATATACGGTCTGATTTCGGGTTACCATATGATCCAGACAACAACTGCTGTCCGGACATTTTTCTTTTGTCAGTCCGTCATCAATTTCCTTCAGTGCTATGAACAATCTTTCAAATCCTTCTTCCGTATCCATAAAAGAAGTAAGTGCCAGCGCATAATCTCCTGCTGCCATTTCCAGTTCCAGATGATATTTTTCCCTCAAAATCTTCTGCAGGCTTCTTCCATTTATTCCCGTTCCTCTCACAGAAATGATCAGCTTGGATCTGTCAAAATCATAAACACCGCTTTTTCCTGCCACCCTTTTTCCTGCCAGTCTTACCTTCGAAAAATTATCAGCCCTTTCGTAGAATCTTTCAAGCCTTTTACGAAAAACTTCAAAAAGATCCCATGCCTGTTCTTCCAGAACCCGTATACATTCATCGATTCCTGCCATAAAGACATAGGACGGACTGCTGCTCTGATATACTTGCAGATACATACGAAGCCGTTCCCTGTCTACCATTTTTCCGTTTACATGCAGAAGTGCCGTCTGGGTAAGAGAAGGCAGAGTCTTATGCAAACTGTGAATCACAAGATCCGCTCCCAGCTTTACAGAACTTTCAGGAAAAAAAGAATGAAATCCAAAATGTGCTCCGTGTGCTTCATCCACAATCAGGGGAATCCCATGAGTATGTACTGTCTCCGCGATCTTTTTCACATCAGAAACTACTCCATCGTATGTTGGTGAAGTGATAATCACTGCCTGTATATCCCCATCGTTTTTAAGAATCTCCTCCACCCTTTCTACCAGAACTCCACCGTTCATCCCGAAAGTCTCCTCTCTCTCAGGATAAAGATATACGACCTCCAGGCCACAAAGAAATGCCGCATGATAAACAGCCTTATGACAATTTCTTGCCATAAGAATCTTTCCTCCTGCTTCTGTGCATGCAGAAACAGCACTCAGAATCCCGCATGTGCTTCCATTTACAAGAATAAAAGTCTCATCAGAACCATAAAGCAAACCCGCTCTCTCCTGGACTTCCTTTAAAATTTCTTCCGCATGGTGCAAATTATCAAAGCCTTCTATTTCTGTAATATCGATCAAAAACGGATTTATAAAATCTTCTTTCTTTCTCTTATGTCCCGGCATGTGAAAAGGATACATATCCGTTTGCTGGTATTCTTTTAATCTGTCATATAATCTCTTCATTTTATCACATACACTCTCTGGCTTTTTTAGAACTTTTAACTTTTCCTCTGGTACTTTTATTATAACTCATAACCTTTTCCCCCGAAATCAATAAATAGAGATTTAAGAAATTTTGGTTTTTCTTTAGATAAAAGACATATTTTGAACACATCTTACCTGTATACTATAAGCATATTAGCAAACAGCTAATATATTTCATAACTCACTCTTCGCAGCTCCCACAGGCTGCGAAGAACTCCCTCAAATATTTTATTTTTTCTCTTTCCTTGAACAGGAGCCGCAGGGCTCCTGTTCTTATTTATATCTTTTTTGGTAACTGTTCAGAGCCCTGCCTTTCCCATCTATTCCTCTAAAATCCATTGATCACTGCCTGCGTCAATGGGAATTCTGCCTATAACAAAAAACACTCCTTCATGGAGTGCTTCAATTTGAATATTAGTCTTATATAGTGTTACTGTTCACTCTATTCTCTATAAATAAAATAAATGAGACATCGGGGATTCGAACCCCGGACAACTTGATTAAAAGTCAAGTGCTCTACCGACTGAGCTAATATCCCACAAAATGCCTGGTTCCGGAATCGAACCAGAGACACGAGGATTTTCAGTCCTCTGCTCTACCAACTGAGCTAACCAGGCATAAATTGCGGGGGCAGGATTTGAACCTACGACCTTCGGGTTATGAGCCCGACGAGCTTCCAGACTGCTCCACCCCGCGTCAATATAAAATTGTGTAAGAAAGAATTTCTCTTTCTAATGGATGGAGGTGGATTCGAACCACCGAAGCAATTTGCAGCAGATTTACAGTC
>UQCM01000047.1 GCA_900539525.1 uncultured Blautia sp. | reverse complement strand
GACGTGTCTTATATCCCCATAGCTAAAGCTAGGGGTTTTACGACACATTTGATAAGCATCCTGTCTCTCATTCTGGATATGGAACTGTTCATTATACTCGTAAATTCCCATTTTGATCACCTCCGCCCGGTTTTTGCGCAGGAATTCGGACAGTACGATTCATGTTAATTTTTCTGCATTTTCTCTTCAAGCAGTGCGACCCTTTCCAGAAGATAGTTTACTTTCACTTCATAGGCAAGGTTTTTATCAGCCACCGGGATTGCACGATTCAATTTATCTGTGAGATCGACGAAATTCTCCGCCAGCAACTGAATATTTTTATCTGTGACATTCTCAAGATGAACACTGATACCTGTAACCCTCTTGTCCAGCCTCTGGATATCCTGGTTCATCCCCTGCATGTCCTGTCTCATTCCCTGCATCTCAGATATTATCATTTCAAGTTTTTCGCTATCTGTCATATTTTCGTCCCTCCGTACATTTGTTTGTCTGCAGCTGCTGTCTTATACTTTAAAGTATGAATCAAATATAACATGTAATCTTTGTTTCGTCAATCCATTTATTGTCTTTCGAATGCCTCTTATTATTTTGATGCTATATAATAATTTCTGATACTAGTATGATCCACCCTAAATACCGTACTGTTTCGGTGAGGATGCTTTTTCGAGAGTGCAGTTGTAAAAACTCTTCCAAAACATGCCACTGCACATCCCCCGATGGGCTTTATGTTATAGGAAACTCAGATGAATTTCCTATAACATAAAAGAAGCGTACCGCTTTTGGCGGTACGCTTATAAATTTCAAAGAAACAAGATAAATTATCTGTTGTTGATAGCTGCCTGAGCTGCTGCCAGACGAGCGATCGGTACACGGAACGGTGAGCAGGATACATAATCCAGACCCAGCTTGCAGCAGAACTCTACAGATGTAGGATCTCCGCCGTGCTCTCCACAGATACCGAAGTGCAGCTTCGGATTCACCGGCTTGCCTAACTTGATAGCCATTTCCATCAGCTTGCCGACGCCATCCTGGTCAAGTCTTGCGAACGGATCGTTCTCGAAGATCTTCGCATCATAGTAAGCATCCAGGAACTTACCTGCATCATCACGGGAGAAGCCGTAGGTCATCTGTGTCAGGTCGTTGGTACCGAAGCAGAAGAAATCAGCCTCTTTTGCGATCTCATCTGCTGTCAGAGCTGCTCTCGGGATCTCGATCATAGTACCTACTTTGTACTTCAGATCGCTTCCGTTTGCTTCGATCTCAGCATCTGCTGTCTCAACAACAACATCCTTCACATATTTCAGCTCTTTGATATCTCCAACAAGCGGGATCATGATTTCCGGACGAACCTTCCACTCTTTGTGCTTGTTCTGTACATTGATTGCTGCACGGATGACAGCTCTTGTCTGCATTTTTGCAATTTCCGGATAGGTAACTGCCAGACGGCATCCACGATGTCCCATCATCGGGTTGAACTCATGGAGAGAATCAATGATCGCCTTGATCTGCTCAACAGTCTTGCCCTGAGCGTCAGCCAGTTTCTTGATATCCTCTTCGTCTGTCGGAACGAACTCATGCAGAGGCGGATCCAGGAAACGGATGGTAACAGGATTTCCTTCCAGTGCCTCATACAGAGCCTCAAAGTCAGCCTGCTGCTCCGGAAGAATCTTCTCCAGTGCTTTTTCTCTCTCTTCTACTGTCTCGGAACAGATCATCTCACGGAATGCATCGATTCTGTTGCCCTCGAAGAACATATGCTCTGTACGGCAAAGACCAATACCTTCTGCGCCCAGCTCACGTGCCTTCTTAGCATCTGCCGGAGTATCTGCATTTGTACGAACCTTCATGGTTCTGTATTTGTCAGCCCATCCCATGATTCTTCCGAACTCACCTGCGATCGTAGCGTCAACCGTCGGGATCAGACCGTCATAGATATTACCTGTGGAACCATCCAGAGAGATGTAATCTCCTTCGTGGTACTCTTTTCCAGCCAGTGTAAACTTCTTGTTTGCCTCGTCCATAGCGATCTCGCCGCATCCGGATACACAGCAGGTACCCATACCACGTGCAACTACCGCTGCATGGCTTGTCATACCACCACGAACTGTCAGGATACCCTGAGCACTCTTCATACCCTCGATATCCTCCGGAGATGTCTCCAGACGAACCAGAACAACCTTCTCACCTCTTGCAGCCCATGCCTTTGCATCTTCTGCGGAGAATACGATCTTACCGCATGCAGCTCCCGGTGAAGCACCCAGTGCCTTTGCAACCGGTACAGCAGCCTTCAGTGCAGCAGCGTCAAACTGCGGATGAAGCAGTGTATCCAGATTTCTCGGATCGATCATGGCAACAGCCTTCTCTTCCGGAATCATTCCCTCATCTACCAGATCACAGGCGATCTTCAGAGCTGCCTGAGCAGTTCTCTTACCGTTACGTGTCTGCAGCATGTACAGATGCTTGTCCTCGATGGTGAACTCCATATCCTGCATATCTCTGTAGTGATCCTCCAGAGTATCGCAGATACCAACGAACTGATGATATACCTCCGGCATAACCTCTTTCAGCTGGTCGATCTTCTGAGGTGTACGAACACCTGCAACTACGTCCTCACCCTGAGCGTTCATCAGGAACTCACCCATGAGCTTCTTCTCTCCTGTAGCCGGATCACGTGTGAAAGCAACACCTGTACCGGATGTCTCACCCATGTTACCGAATGCCATCATCTGAACGTTAACAGCTGTTCCCCAGGAGTATGGGATATCGTTGTCACGACGGTAAATATTTGCACGCGGGTTGTCCCAGGAACGGAATACAGCTTTGATAGCCTCCATCAGCTGTACCTTCGGATCTGTCGGGAAGTCCTCACCGATCTTCTCTTTATATTCAGCCTTGAACTGATTTGCCAGCTCTTTTAAGTCATCTGCTGTCAGTTCAACGTCCTGTGTCACGCCTTTTTCTTCTTTCATCTTGTCGATGAGCTCTTCGAAGTATTTCTTACCAACTTCCATAACTACATCAGAGAACATCTGGATGAATCTTCTGTAGCAGTCCCATGCCCAACGCGGATTTCCGGACTTTGCAGCCAGTACATCTACTACTTCTTCATTCAAACCAAGGTTCAGGATCGTGTCCATCATACCCGGCATGGATGCTCTCGCACCGGAACGAACAGAAACAAGAAGAGGATTCTCTTTATCACCGAATTTCTTGCCTGTGATTTCTTCCATCTTTGTGATGGCTTCCATGATCTGCTCCATGATCTCGTCATTGATTCTTCTGCCATCTTCATAATACTGGGTACAAGCCTCTGTTGTGATTGTGAATCCCTGCGGTACCGGAAGACCTAAGTTTGTCATCTCGGCAAGGTTGGCACCTTTTCCACCCAGAAGGTTTCTCATGGTAGCGTTTCCTTCTTTGAATAAGTAAACCCATTTTGCCATTTTACCAATTCCTCCTAAAATGTATTTATTTATGTTAGTATGCGCAGATAATACCTGCCCATAAAACTACCATTCTGTGCAATGGTCGCACACTTTTATTTTAACATAAAAACGTCTCTAGTCAAGAAAAAATACAAATGCAGCCGGGCTTTTTTCTATATTAAAATAAGCAACAGGTTTTACACTTCACATGTACTACCTGTTGCTTATTTTTAAAATACCACAAAAGAACTCTTAATCAGCCAAAGAATTATTACCATTAATCGGGATTCTGATTGTCTCATCATCATCATAACCGCTGGCCAATATGATATCTTCTGTTTTCAGTTCAATAAACTCAACAGCCGGTTCTAAATACTTTTTCATAAAACTTCTCCTTATTGATTGTTTTTCTGGGCAAAATATGTTTTTGCTGCCTGATTATACAGATACAGTGTTTTTGCTACATTTCTGATATTCGTATATCCAGCGGAGTCATACTCTGATCCTAAAACTGTCTTTACATAATTTAAAGGACTGTATGTTACCACCATACTTCCCGAACTGGTAGCTAATGTCAGTGTGTATACTTTGTCCAGATTTTTAGCTGCAATTCCTTCAATCTGTACATATCCCTTATCCGCATTAACAACAGCACTTATACCAGTTATACCATTTCCATCATCTCCGGTAGCACTTACTGTAGCTCCTGTCAGGCTGGTTCCTTCTTTTACATCAAGATAGAAGCGGAGGATAATATTTGATTTAAGAAGCAGACTTGCATCTGTAACACTTACTCCCTCAGCAGTTCCGAAAGAAGGATCAGCAATACTGATACTGCTTTCTGTTACATTTGCAAGTTCTTCATCAGTATATTCGTAACCTGCATTTGCAAGACTATTCTCCATTTTATTAAAGTTGATCTGTGAATACGCGCCATAGTTAAGCATTGCTTTTACAAGAGCCTGTAAAGAATCATCTGAAACTTTCATTGCTTCGACTGCGTAATCTCTTACGGAATATGTCAATGTGACAGAATCATTTCCTCCCCCTAAATTGCTGATTCTCGCTGTAATAGGCTTAGTCATCTCCGCTGCATTCATTTCGTAAGAAACCTTGTAACTGTCGTCATATTCTTTACCCTGATTCAGGCCGCTAATTGTCTTAGATTCTTTCCCTGCTGCACTAAACTCTACCTGCGCATCTGTCTCTAAATCATTCAGAATATTTACATATAAGTTTACATTAATACTGTCTTTGAGGCTAAGAGATGCTTTGGAAAACTTTGCGGGTACTGCAGTTTTTACACCGTTGATTTCAATTTCTTTAATAGAAACATTATTACCACCATAAGCATAGACATTAATTCCTGTAAACTTGAAACGCACATATCTTTTCAGTGTATCTGTTTTTAATATGTAAGAATTAGAACTTTGAACATCAGTGCTCTCCTCAATGCCAGAAGAAAACACGTCGTTAATATTAGTTATATCTTTATTAGTTCTATTGACCTCTCCAACGGGGATCCAATCGCTGTCCTGTACATCAATTCTGCCATCTGTTATACTACATGTATCAGCGGTTTCTACTGTATATGCAGTAGCCCATACTTTCAGGTACCAACTTACAGATATCGTATCAACATTTGTTGTTGTATTCTCTCCGAGGTCAAGCACCAGATAAGCAGTATTGCCTGTTGGCTGCGCAGAAGATGTTTGATTGGTCTTTAATGGTGTACCAGATTCCCATCTTGAAGAATCTCTGCCATCAATCACATTATCTTTTCCATAATTGTTGGCTACACCATCCCACGCCACTACACTGCTTCCTGCCGTACTCAATGCAACATTCGTTGATTCTGCCGCATTTGCAACCAATGTCTGATTACCTACTACCGGAACACCTGTAATAATCAAAAGACCTGCAAGTGCAGCTGCACATAATCTTTTCATTTTCATATTGTTTTCTCCTATTCTCATTTGTTTCTTTATCGTGTTCTTCTAACCCGATATCTTCTTTCATAATTTTTACACTATCCTTATCCTTTGCTTTTTCCTCTGTTTTACTCCTCTCTTCTTTTCCTAATTATACGTACCCTATCTATATATAAATATATATATAACATCATTATCTTAGCACTCATCAAGTGACATTTCAAGCATTAAATACCGATTCAGGTGTCATAACTGGTTTCCGGATTCTTCCGCGCACAATGCTTACACTCTCTTACAGTATTACACATATCCGGAAAAACGTTGTTAATTTGCTCCCATCACACCGTTTGAGATGTTTTTGTGACGGGAGCAAAGTGGACATTAAAATCCTTCGATCCGCCTCTGCTTCCGCAGTTTATACCTCTTTTCCCCGCTTTCCCACTCTGCCTTTTCTGCTTCTGTCTCTATCTTCAGCCCCGGAACCTTGATCGGGTATCCGTTCTCGTCAAGGGCGACCATCACCACATGGGCTCTGTTGATGACTCTGCGGATACCATCAAGTCCTTCCACATAGGTGTCCACCCGAACCTCCATGGAGCTGCTGCCCACATAGGTAAGGCGCCCGATCAGTACGACCATGTCATTCAGAAATGCGGCTGCCTTAAAGTTCAGATTGTCGATCGACGCCGTCGTTGTCTCCACTCCCGCATGACGCTTGCTGACGATTCCTGCTATCTCATCGATCCACTGCAGGAGCTGCCCGCCAAAGAGCCTGCCATACCCGTTGATATGCCTGTGCATGATCAGATAGGTCTGTTCTGTTTTTGAATCTTCTACACGTTTCTGCATATTCCTTCCTGCACCTTCCTTCTGTTTCATCGAAAAACAGGGAGCAGACACTGACATCCGCTCCCTTTTTCCCTTTATTGAACGGATACCGGGAATCCTCTGCCCCATTTCTCCGCTTTCTCTTTCTATCTTCCTTCAGAATGATTCTTATTTTCCGTGGAAGCCTGCCTTATACAGATGTCTCGGGATACCATCCACCATAACCGGTGAAACATCACCCTGGATCAGCGGCCTTACATAGCTGATAAACTCATCTGTTACATAGGTTCCCTCTTTGTTTACCCACTCTCTTGGAACCAGCTTCTCATCATTTGCGATCTTGTGTACATCCTTCACTGCAGTGGTGCACTGATATGGATCATCAGAGATTCTCTCAAGAACTACCATCTTTCCGGTATCTCCCTCATCAGCTGCCTTTACTGCGGCACCGCCTACTTCCGATGCCTCCAGGATATCGATTCGTGATGCACAGTGAGATGCTGCTCTCTGCAGAGTGCTCAGCTCAATGGCGCGTGTCTTACATCCGACTTCTGCTGCCACATAGTTTGCCAGATAGCTGGCTGTTCCCGTAAGCTGCTTATGTCCAAATGCGTCCACGAAATCTACACTGTTCCCCAGCTCGCAGACATACTTTCCGTCAGCTGTGTGGATTCCTTCTGATACAGCTACTACTACAGACATCTTCTTCTCCAGAAGCTTCTTGATCTTCGCAAGGAACTTGTCAATATCAAACGGAATCTCCGGCAGATAGATCATATCCGGTCCGGTGCAGTCCTCACCCTCTGCCAGTGCGGCAGCGCCTGTGAGCCATCCTGCATTTCTTCCCATGATCTCTACGATCGTAACCAGTCCTTTTTCGTACTCCAGGCAGTATCCGTCACGGATGATTTCTTTAACAGATGTACCGATATATTTCGCAGCACTTCCGTATCCCGGTGTATGGTCTGTCAGAGCCAGGTCATTGTCGATCGTCTTCGGGCATCCGATAAAATGGATCGGCTGTCCTGTGATGATCGCATAGTCAGACAGCTTCTTGATCGTATCCATGGAATCATTTCCACCGATATAAATAAATGCCTCAATATCCAGCTTGTTCAGGATCTCAAAAATCGTCTCATAAATGCTTCTGTCCTCATGGATCTCCGGAAGCTTATAACGGCAGGAGCCCAGGTAGGCAGCAGGGGTTCTTTTCAGAAGCTCTGCATCCAGATCATTGGTAATATGCTCAGACAGATCAATATACTGCTCTTTTAAAAGTCCCTGAATACCGTGAAGCATTCCATAAACCTTGTTTGCACCACGTGCCTTTGCTGTACGATATACACCGGCAAGGCTGGAATTGATAGCCGCTGTCGGTCCTCCGGACTGTCCTACGATTACATTGCGTTTCATAAATATACCTCCATCTTTTGTCTTTCATTTGTACTGTTCCACAACAGCAGCCCACAGTTCTGTCTGCCGTTCTCAACAATTACACAATCGCATTTCCCCTATTATACCAAAAAATATAAAGTTATACAAGACTTTTCTTAATTGTATGATTTTAATGTTAAAAATATACAATTCCAAACCCCTGGCATCACTAGTATAACCCACATTAAATACCTTACTGTTTCGATGAGGATGCTTTTTCGAGAGTGCAGGTGTAAAAACGCAGGCGTAGCGGGCTACGCTGAGGCTTTTACACCTGTGCTATCGGGAAAGCAGACCAGCGAAACATAGTGTTATTTAGGGTGAATCATACTAGCATTACATAAAATCAAATTTATCCGCAAAGTATGCCTCTAATTCATCGATCTTCACGCGAACCTGCTCCATGGTGTCACGGTCGCGGATCGTCACTGCGCCATCCGTTTCTGAATCGAAGTCATACGTTACGCAGAACGGTGTACCGATCTCATCCTGTCTTCTGTAACGTTTTCCGATATTTCCTCTGTCATCAAACTCACAGTTATACTTCTTCGACAGCTTCGCGAATACTTTTTCCGCGCCCTCGTTCAGTTTCTTTGACAGCGGAAGCACACCGATCTTCACCGGTGCCAGTGCCGGATGGAAGTGAAGCACGGTACGCATATCCGGTTTTTCCTCTGTTCCGATATTCTCCTCATCATATGCACTGCAAAGGAAGGCGAGAACGACACGGTCTGCGCCAAGCGACGGCTCGATAACATAAGGAATATACTTTTCCTTCTTCTCGTCATCAAAGTAGCTCATATCCTGTCCTGACGTATTCTGATGCTGGGTCAGGTCATAGTCGGTTCTGTCTGCGATTCCCCAGAGCTCGCCCCATCCGAACGGGAAGAGGAACTCCAGGTCAGTCGTTGCCTTGCTGTAGAAGCACAGCTCCTCCGGTGAATGGTCACGGGCACGCATTTCCTCATCCTTCATACCCAGTGCCTTCAGCCAGTCGATGCAGTACTTCTTCCAGTATGCGAACCACTCCAGGTCAGTGCCCGGCTCACAGAAGAACTCCAGCTCCATCTGCTCAAACTCTCTGGTACGGAATGTGAAGTTACCCGGTGTAATCTCATTACGGAAGGATTTACCGATCTGTCCGATACCGAATGGAATCTTCTTTCTGGATGTTCTCTGTACATTTTTGAAGTTTACAAAGATCCCCTGTGCTGTCTCCGGACGGAGATATACGGTATTCTTCGCATCCTCTGTAACACCCTGGAAGGTCTTGAACATCAGGTTAAACTGACGGATATCGGTAAAGTTATGTTTTCCACATGTCGGGCACGGGATCTCATGTTCATCCACAAATGCCTTCATCTCCTGCTGTGTCCATGCATCGACGGAGCCTTCCAGCTCGATGCCTTTCTCCTCGCAGTAATCCTCGATCAGCTTATCCGCGCGGAAACGCTCATGACATTCCTTACAGTCCATCAGAGGATCGGAAAATCCTCCCAGATGTCCGGATGCCACCCAGGTCTGCGGATTCATCAGGATCGCACAGTCCACACCCACATTGTACGGGTTTTCCGTCACGAACTTCTTCCACCATGCCTGTTTTACATTATTCTTCAGCTCTACGCCCAGATTTCCGTAGTCCCAGGTATTTGCCAGTCCCCCGTAAATATCCGATCCGGGATATACGAATCCTCTTGACTTTGCCAGTGCTACGATTTTTTCCATTGTTTTTTCCATCGGTACTCTCCTCACCTTCTATTTTATTCATATATGATGTAAGCCAGTGCTGCTTCACTCTCACCACCTGTCACGGTAATCTCCACAGACGGGGCGATCTCCTGCACCTCATCCTCACTGCCGCTCTCCCGGCTGTCCTCACCTTCTGTTTCTGTTTCCGTTTCCGTCTCCAGACGGCTTCCCGCCATCCTTGCAGACTTCTTTCCGGTCACTTCCACATTACTGCTGACATAGAGGATCTTCCCCGGCACCTCCACAGCCATCGGCTCTGAAAATACCAGCATCGGATGGTTCGAGCCGGCAAAGATCTCCTCTCTGGCGATCTCATCTCCGACTGCCTTACCCTTTTCCACCTGACGGAAGGTCGTCTCAAAACGATACCCGGCATTATTGTATCCGTCTGTGATATCTCCTACATAAAAATCCACGTTATTAAACGCGGCATAGTCTTTTCCGGAAGCATACTCCATGAACAGCTTCACGTCTCCCTCTTCGCGTGTTTCAAATTTCTGTACAGTCACTGTATCCTCCCCTGCACTGCCATTATAATCAGAAACCGCCTGGTCGATATTCTCTTTTAATTCCTCTGCATCGTAATAACTCTGATCCAGTTTGTCGATCACCGCCGCCGTCACTTTCCCGTCCTTCGATACGGAAACTGCCGTCTCCTTCGGTGAAAATCTGCTGCAGCCTGCCAGCAGACAGGATACCGCACAAACCAGTATCAGCCCCTTTGTCTTTCTCATCTATACCCTCCAGAAAACAATATTCAAAATGGTATCATTACCAATGAACCCTATTATATCTCGTAAATTTCATATTTTCAACTAAATTATGGTTTATTTGGTAACAGTTCAGAGTCATGCAAATTTTATAAATCTATATGGCGAGAGCCATACATGAGCAAAAGGAAAGCCTCGCAGAGACGATTTTGCGAATGGACTCTGAACTGTTACTCTATTTGCCTTTCGAGAGCAGCAGTGCCTTACTGGTCACGGAGTGAACAGCAACGCAGGATTTCCAGAGATTTGAACTGCTTATCTATGTATTTTTTTCGCAGCTCTTCTGTAACCCCCTGAAACTGCCCAAGCACCTCCGGTGTTACCGTAAAGGTATAGAGCCTCTCCAGCGGTGTGGAGACGACATATTGCAATGTATACACGGCAGATTCGCACAGGGGATATCCCGTCTGATACTGCCGGGCACAGGAACGGCACACCAGACCGTCCCTCTTTTTTACAAATGCCGCCAGATCTTCTTTCTTTCCACATTCCACGCAGGAAAACACCTCCGGATACTCCCCGCCGATCACCATCGCCTTCAGTTCAAATACAGAGCGTACCAGTTCCTTTTCCAGATGCGGGTTCAATAACGCCCGCAGCGATACATACAGAAGCTTCAGCATCTCTGACTCATCGTTGTTCTCTCTTGTGTAGTAATCCGCAAATTCCATAAAATAAAAACCGTAGTATGCACCCTCGAAGTCCATGGACAGCTCCCGGAAATAGTTTTTGATATCCGCCTGTACCATGGTATACGAATTTCTCCCTTCGTAGAAGGAAAACTGCCCGAAGCAAAAGGGATTGGCTGCGGCCAGAAGGTTTCCGTTCGGCCTTCTGGCACCTCTGGCAAAGGCCGTGATCTTCCCTCTCTCCTTTGTCAGCACAACCACCCGTTTATCAAATTCGCCCATAGGGACTGCGGACAGCACCATTCCGGTGAGTGTCAGTATTTCTCTCATTTAGATATCCTTCTTGTCGTAGCCGAAGTTCTTTATCAGAAAATCACTGTCTCTCCAGTCCTTCTTGACCTTTACCCAGAGCTGGAGGTTGACCTTCATTTCCAACATGTCTTCGATTTCATATCGTGCAGCCGCCCCGATCTTCTTCAGCATGGCGCCGCCTTTTCCGATTATAATTCCCTTGTGGGAATCCCGCTCACATACGATGGTCGCCTCTATATCCATGAGCTTCCCTTTCTTCCTCTCCTTCATGGAGTCTACTGAAACAGCGATTCCATGGGGAATCTCTTCACTGAGACATCGCAGGGCCTTTTCGCGGATCAGTTCAGCCACGATCTGCCTCTGAGGCTGATCCGTCACCGTATCCTCATCATAGAACATCGGACCGTATGGAAGATATTTGAAGATGGTATCGATCACATCCTGCGTATTTGTTCCTTTCAGAGCCGACACCGGAATGATTTCTGCAAAATCATAGATCTTCCGGTACTCATCGATAAATCTCAGGATCTCTTCTTTTTTTACAGTATCGATCTTATTGATGACCAGGATGACAGGCGTTCTGGTTTTCGTGAGCTGCTCGGCAATGTGACGCTCACCTGCGCCGATAAAGGTGGAAGGCTCTACCAGCCAGAGCACCACATCCACCTCGTTTACGGTTCTCTCCGCCACATTTACCATATATTCTCCCAGCTTGTTCTTCGCCTTGTGGATACCCGGAGTATCCACAAACACGATCTGCCCCTGCTCACAGGTATACACTGTCTGGATCCTGTTTCTCGTCGTCTGGGGTTTGTTCGATGTGATCGCGATCTTCTGACCGATCAGATGGTTCATCAGTGTGGATTTTCCCACATTCGGTCTGCCGATCAGAGTAACAAATCCCGATTTTGTGCTTTCTACACTCATCCTGTCCTCCCTCTAGCCTACAAAAGGTACCAGTTTTTCAAACATTTCCGCCTCTTTTTCAAGCTTTTCCTCGTTTCCGATCACGCTGAGATATTCCTGAGCAAGCACAGCTTCCACCAGATCTCCCAGGGCACGGATAGACTCCTGATCTGCATCCAGGATCTCATCACGCTCTCTCTGAAAGTCCTCAAAGCTTCCTTTGCTCATATAGATATTCAGCGAACGTAAGCCCTTTGCCATCGGTGTGAGCGGCGTATCCAGCTCACTGACAGCACCGATGATATACTTTGTCATCTCTCTGGTATCTGCTGTGAAGGTACGTACATAATCCGTGATTCCTTCAAATACCCGGTTCGTCTGCTTCAGATGAGGATCACGATAGGATACGAAATACGTATCTCCCAGAACCCCGAAACCGCTCATGCATCCGTAGGCACCGCCTTTGACACGGATATTTTCCCAGAGATATCCGTAGTTCAGGATCACCTTCAGGATACGCAGCGCACCTGTATAGGAAAATCCGGCCTTCCGGAAGTTTCCTGACCGTGCCACATACTGAATCTTGGCTGATGTCTGGAATCCCTCATTTTTCCGCCCGACGGCACGGAGCTTCTCCTGAACCGGCAGTTCTCCCTGAGGAAGCTTTTCCTTTAACACGCCCGCTTTCTCCCTGGCAGCATCAAAGCCCTCCTGCTTCGACGTACAACTCAGCGTCAGTGTATCCTTTCTGAACAGGCAGACGGTCAGCTCTTTTAATATAGAAATGAGTTCTTCCTTTCTCTCCTCAAAATGCTCCTCGATGTCCTCCACCAGCTTGTAGAAGGCGATGCCTCCCACTGCTTCATTAAAGGCTGCCACATCTGAAAAATAGGACATGGACCGGAGTGCCGCTGTGGAATGTCCCGCCGAGTTCAGGCTCATCTGCACCCTGGACCTGAGCTGTGCGATGATCTCATAAAGCCTTTTTTCATCCCCGAGCTTCGACGTAAAGAGGATCTCTTCGAGCATCTCCTCCACAAATCCGATCTCACCGTAAAGGGTCTTTGCCTTCACCGAGAAGGCCGTCCGGTAGTTCTCCGGCTCTTTCCTGTCAGGAAAGACATCGACGGTGCAGTAGATCCCGCCTGTGCGCATATTGATCTCATGGAACAGCTCACCGTAAGTATAATGCTCTGTATCGATCATGCCCAGTGTCGCCTTCAGAATACCAAGGTAAGGCAGATACTCCTTCCTCACATATCTGGTATCAAAGAGCAGATTCAGATAAGCAATGCCATTGGTCTCAATATCATGGTGAAGCATGAGAGTCTCATCCAGATGATATTCTTTATTGAAGATCGGCTGTGCCTCCCTTCGGATGTCCTCTCTGGAGAGCATCGGGATCGCCTCCAGCTGCTCCGGTGTGGATGGCGTCTCCTGAAAGGCTGCAAGCTTCTTCGTCTTTTCCACCAGCTCTGCGATCTCTTCTTTGCTCAGGGATGCCTTGTACGCTGCCAGCTTTTCTCTGACCGCCTCATCCATCTTCGCGGTCAGTCCCTTCTCCGGTTCTACGATCACCACGGTGACATGGGTGTTCTCCAGGAGGTATTTCCGGATCAGATCCTCAAAGTATCCTGTCCCTACCTGCTCTTTCAGGAAATCAAAGACGGCAAGCGGCTGCAGGTAATCAAATGGATGCGCATCATCATACAGCCAGGAATCCAGCATATCGATGCCGTACATCAGACCCTTGGGGAAGGTACCGTAGTCCGCCTCCCGGAACCGGAATTCCATATAGTTGATTCCTGCCCGCAGTGCCTTTTCGTCCATACCCTCTGAAACGATCCTTGTCAGCTCTTCTCTTATGATCTTTAAAAATGTCCCCTTCTGCTCCGGGTTGGAATTCTTGGCGATCACAGAGAAGACGGGCTGAAAGGTACCGCTGTCATAGGATCCCATGATATCCTTTCCTGCCTTTGCATCCAGCAGTGCCTGCTTCAGCGGTGCTCCGGGTGCCGAAAGCAGCGCATACTCGATCACTGCGAAAGCATTGGAAAGCTTCACATCCAGGCTGGTGCCGATGGATGCATTAAAGGACAGATACGTATTATCCTCCATTGTATCGGTGTTGGAAATCGAATATTTCTTCCGGATCTCTCTCGGCGCTTCAAAAGGAGGCTGCAGCGTAATCTGTGAATCAATCTCCATGGCATCATATTTTGAGAGATACTCCCGATCCAGCCACGCAAGTCTCTCTTCCATATCTATATCTCCATACAGATAGATATAGCTGTTGGACGGATGATAATATTTGCTGTGGAATCCCAGAAAATCAGAATATTTCAGATCCGGGATGTACTCCGGGTCGCCGCCTGAATCATTTCCATAAGCAGTATCCGGATAGAGTGAATTCAGTATTTCTCTGTCCAGCACATCCTCCGGCGAAGAGTATGCGCCTTTCATCTCATTATAAACAACACCATTATACGTCAGCTCATCCTCCGGCTTCTCCAGCTGATAGTTCCATCCCTCCTGGCGGAAAATCTCTTCCTTCTCATAAATATTTGTAAAAAACACGGCATCCATGTACACATGCATGAGATTTTTAAAATCTGCATCATTACAGCTCGCCACCGGATACATGGTCTTGTCCGCATAAGTCATGGCATTTAAAAATGTATTCAGAGAACCCTTCACTAATTCCACAAACGGGTCTTTTGAGGGAAATTTCCTGCTTCCGCAGAGCACACTGTGCTCCAGAATATGCGGTACACCTGTCTTGTCGGAAGGTGGGGTGCGAAAAGCAATGTGAAACACCTTATTCTCGTCATCATTCGGCAGGACGCAGACTCTTGCGCCGCTCTTTTTATGTTTAAACAGATATCCCATGGAGTGGATATCATCAATCTTTTCTTTCTTCAGCAGTTCATAGCCTTTAATCTCCATACAGAACCTCCGCTTTCATTCTTTTTACAACTAAAAATGGTAACTATTCGATGTATTTTCATAACTTTTCAAAGCAGCAGACCACAGATACGTCTGCTGTTCTGAATCGTTACTACCAGAATAGTTACCGAGATTATAGCATTTATTCAGGTAAGATGCAAACACGTTATTCCCCCACCGTCAGCTTTGTCTCTCTGACCACTTCTTGCACTTTTCTGCCAATCTGAGGATATACTGTAATCCTTACCGTATATTCACCTGCCGGAACGCAGGAAGATGTTTTGAGCTTTGCCTGGTTCCCTTTGGAGGGTTTTCCGTCCCAGGTCAGTTTATATGTCTTCGTGCCCGCCTCCATTTGACCACAGATCTGCTTATATACCAGCCTGCCGTTGGCATCAATGATACGAAGGATCGTTTTTGCCGGTACTCCGGCACGGATACCTGTCTTTAGGACAACCCTGCTTTTTTTCCCTGGAGTATACACGCTACCCTTTGTGGGATTTGTGACCTTCAGATATTTGATTTCCGGCTCCGCATATTTCTGTACGGTAAACATCCACGCCCGTTTTTTTCCATCTACTGTATAAGTAAACAGATTCCCCTTCGGCTCTTCCTCCGGCTTGATCTTCGTGGACGCAAACTGAAAGGTTCCGTATCTGGAACTGGTATTTTTCTTCACGGAAAATGTCACGCTCTTTGACTTTGCATTTACATAAACCACTGACTGATTGGCATAGTAGGATGTATAGCCATAGGGCGTCTTTCCATATTTCATCTCAATGATCTGTGTCGTATAGCCATCCTTCACCACAATATTAAACAGACGCTGTGCTGCCTCTGCTTTCCCCTGCGGCACAAGGGCTGTCAGACAGAGACAGACAAATATCAGCAGATATGTCCTTATTTTGTTCATAAGATTCCTCCTCTCCACTGTAACACGGACATATAAAAGGAAATTCAGCGAAATTTCCTTTTTCATAAAAATGGGCACGGACGCTATGCGCCCGCACCCGTTTGATTCTGTTTTATAACAATTATTCCTCGTTACCGTACAGAGTGATCAGCTTGTTCAGATATGCATATCTTTCCTTAGCTTCGCTCTCGTTCTTAGCAAAGAGTCTCTTAGCCTTCTCAGGATTGGAGCGCATCAGAGAGTTGTAGCGAACCTCGCCATTTAAGAACTCCTGATAATCTCCTTCCGGAGCCTTGCTGTCTAAAGTGAATGCCGGTTTTCCTTCTGCCTTCAATGCAGGATTGTAGCGGAAGTTATGCCAGTAACCACACTTAACTGCCAGTTCTTCCTCTGTCTGAGCCTTGCTCATACCTTTCTTGATACCATGGTTGATACATGGAGCATAAGCAATGATCAGTGATGGTCCCGGATATGCCTCAGCCTCTGCGATCGCTTTTACGGTCTGGTTGAAGTCAGCACCCATGGAGATCTGTGCTACATATACATAGCCATAGCTCATTGCGATGCTTGCCATATCTTTCTTCTTCACTTCTTTACCGCCTGCTGCGAACTGTGCAACAGCTCCTGTCGGTGTAGACTTGGAGGACTGTCCGCCTGTATTGGAGTAAACCTCGGTATCGAATACCATGATGTTGATATCCTGTCCGCTGGCAAGTACATGGTCAACACCGCCAAATCCGATGTCGTATGCCCATCCGTCACCACCGAAGATCCACTGGGACTTCTTAGCCAGGAAGTCTTTGTCTTTCAGGATCTCCTGTGCCTTCTCGCATCCGCATGCCTCTAAAGCAGCAACCAGTTTATCGGTAGCCGGTCCGTTTGCCACACCTGAATTGAAGGTATCCAGCCATTCCTGACCTGCAGCCTTCACATCCTCATTGGTTCCGTTTGCTACCACATCCTCAACCTTAGCCTTCAGACCGTTTCTCAGTGCCTTCTGAGCAAGCAGCATTCCGTATCCGAACTCTGCGTTGTCCTCAAACAGTGAGTTGCCCCATGCAGGACCCTGTCCTTTGGCATTTACGGTATATGGTGTAGATGGTGAAGAGTTACCCCAGATGGAAGAACATCCGGTAGCATTTGCGATATACATTCTGTCACCAAACAGCTGGGTGATCAGTTTTGCATAAGGTGTCTCACCACAGCCTGCACATGCTCCTGAGAACTCGAGCAGCGGCTGTTTGAACTGACTTCCCTTAACAGTATTCTCTTTAAATTTAGCAACAACATCCTCTTTTGCAGGTAATTCAACTGCATAGTCGAAGTATTTCTGAAGTCCTGCGTTTGCTTCCATATTCTCCATAGCCAGAGCCTTTGCGCCCTTCTTGCCAGGACATACATTTGCACAGGAACCACATCCGGTACAGTCATATGCAGACATAACGATAGCAAACTTGTAATCTGCCATACCGGTCATCGGAAGTGTCTTCATTCCTTCCGGAGCAGCGGCAGCCTCTGCCTCTGTCATAGCTACCGGACGGATAACAGCGTGCGGACATACATATGCACAACGGTTACACTGGATACAGTTCTCCGGATTCCATACAGGAACGTCTACTGCGATGCCGCGCTTCTCATATGCTGCTGTTCCTGAAGGTGTCGTACCATCTACATAATCCTTAAATGCGGATACAGGCAGTGTATTACCCTCCTGAGCATTTACCTTGCACTGAATGTCATTTACAAAGTCAACGACTTCTTTTCTTCCCTTTTCTGCATGAGCCATGAACAGTCCTTCGTCAGCAGCATCTTTCCAGCTTTCCGGAACCTCTACCTCAACGACCTGTTTTGCTCCTGCATCGATAGCATCGTAGTTCATCTGTACGATGGCATCACCTTTTCTTCCGTATGTAGCCTTTGCAGCGGCCTTCATCAGCTCGATGGCCTGCTCCTCCGGAATGATGTTTGCCAGCTTGAAGAATGCAGACTGAAGAACGGTATTGATACGTCCGCCAAGTCCGATCTCCTTACCGATCTTGATACCGTCGATCACATAGAACTTGATGTTGTGGTTTGCGATAAAGCTCTTAACCTGTCCCGGGAGATGTTTCTCAAGACCTTCCATATCCCACGGGCAGTTCAGCAGGAAAGTACCGCCGTCAACCAGCTCCTGAACCATGTTGTATTTGTTTACATAGGAAGGATTGTGGCATGCCACGAAGTTTGCCTGCTTGATCAGGTAGGTGGATTTGATCGGGCTCTTACCGAAACGCAGGTGGGACATGGTAACACCGCCTGATTTCTTGGAGTCGTAATCAAAGTATGCCTGAGCGTACATATCGGTATTGTCACCGATGATCTTGATGGAGTTCTTGTTTGCACCTACGGTACCGTCTGCTCCCAGACCCCAGAACTTGCAGTTGATGGTTCCTTCCGGAGTGGTAACCAGCGGAGCACCTACTTCCAGTGACAGGTTGGTCACATCATCTACGATACCCAGAGTAAATTTCGCCTTGTCTGTATTGTGGAATACAGCTACGATCTGAGCCGGTGTGGTATCCTTGGAACCTAATCCGTAACGTCCTGTGAATACAGGTACTGCATCAAATTTAGATCCTTTCAGAGCTGCCACAACATCCAGATATAACGGCTCGCCAAGAGCTCCCGGCTCTTTTGTTCTGTCTAATACAGTGATCTGCTTTACAGTCTCAGGGAATGCTGCGATCAGTGCCTCAGCGGAGAACGGTCTGTAAAGACGAACCTTTACAACGCCGACCTTCTCGCCTGCTGCTGTCAGGTAATCAATGGTCTCATCGATCGTATCACATACGGAACCCATAGCAACGATTACATGCTCTGCATCTGCTGCACCGTAGTAGTTGAATAATTTATAATCCGTACCAAGCTTTGCATTTACCTTGTCCATGTACATCTGAACGATGCCCGGCATAGCGTCGTAGTATGGATTGCATGCCTCTCTTGCCTGGAAGAAGATGTCAGGGTTCTGAGCGGAACCTCTCTGGCATGGATGATTTGGATTTAATGCATGCTTTCTGAACGCATCAATCGCATCCATATTTACCATTTCCTTCAGATCCTCGTAATCCCATGTCTCAATCTTCTGGATCTCATGAGAGGTACGGAATCCGTCAAAGAAGTTGATAAAAGGAATGCGTCCTTCGATTGCTGCCATGTGTGCAACCGGTGTCAGGTCCATAACCTCCTGTACGCTGGATTCACAGAGCATCGCACAGCCTGTCTGACGACATGCGTATACGTCAGAGTGATCGCCGAAGATAGACAATGCATGGCTTGCAAGAGCACGTGCGGATACGTTGAATACGCCCGGTAACTGCTCGCCGGCGATCTTGTATAAGTTCGGGATCATCAGCAGAAGACCCTGGGATGCTGTATATGTGGTTGTCAGGGCACCTGCTGCCAGAGATCCATGTACGGTACCTGCTGCACCTGCCTCTGACTGCATCTCTGTTACCTGAACTTCCTGTCCGAAGATGTTCTTTCTTCCCTGGGTTGCCCACTCGTCAGTAGCTTCAGCCATAACAGATGACGGGGTAATCGGGTAAATAGCTGCTACATCCGTAAACGCATAGGATGCATGAGCCGCAGCATGGTTACCATCCATGGTTTTCATTTTTCTAGCCATTTTTGTTTTTCCTCCTTATTTTTTGAACTCCTGGGGAGCTCATTGCTACGTATGATCTATGAATTACTCATATAGATTTATCTTAGCACAAAACAAGAGAAATGTCCATTTCCTGACATGCAGAAATTGGACATTTCTTTGTTTTTTTCATTGTACACGACTATTTGTTACTGTTCACTCTGTGACCAGTAACACGCTTCGCGATGCACAGATATGATGAGTTGCCCGACAAATCGGGTAATTTATAGTAACCTTTTTTAATTTGCACCTT
>UQCM01000046.1 GCA_900539525.1 uncultured Blautia sp. | reverse complement strand
TAGTAGGTAAAGATTCTACTACGCAATAAAAGTCTAACTTTTTGGGGTCACATCAACTTAACGGCTTCTTTTTATCCTTCACAAGTAAGGGGATGAGCAAAGAAGAATTATTCGGTATCGTCCTCTGTGAAGTCTTCCTCATCTTCGAGGTATTCCTCGTCATCGAGATATTCCTCGTCATCCATGTATTCATCCTCATAATCCTCATAGTATTCATCCTCTGTCACTTCTGTGACGTTGGCATTCTCTACCAGGAAATTCTGGACTTTTTCCTGAAGAATTTCTTTCATAATAGACTCTTTTGTCTCTGTTTCTTCATACTCCTCTGCAGATGAATAACCATAAAGCTCATAATTATCTTCCAGATACTGTTTGTAATCATTGTCAGATACCTTGATCTTCTCCTTGTCAGCAATTTCAGCAGTTACCATTTCTTCATTTACCATATCTATGATCGCACTTTTGGTTTCTTCTTCGCTCATTTCAAGATCTTCAATATCAATTCCAAACATTTCCGCATATTGCTGATTCATGGCGTCATACTGTTCTTTACAGGAATCATACAGATCCTGCGGATAATCACCGGTGAAGGTGGCATTCTCCATAACCATTGTCATAGCATCCATGCCGGCGGTAGAAAGATTATCGTATTCCAGGCTTGCATAGAGCTCACTTTTCAGATTTTCTTCGTATTCGGCAATTGTGCTGTAATCGGTGACGCCGGCGACAAATTCATCTGTATATTCCGGAACATGCTTTTCAGAGACAGTATTTACTGTTACCGTAAATACTGCATTTTTTCCGGCAACCTCTTCATCGTATTCTTCAGGGAAAGTGACAGAGATTTCTTTTGTTTCACCTGCCATAGCGCCTATCAGTCCGGACTCAAGCTCGTCCATGAGATAACCGCTGCCAAGTTCCAGATCAAAATCTTCCGCAGAACCACCGTCAAACTCCTCTCCGTCAATAGTTCCGGTGTAATCAATATTAACCGTATCACCTTCCTGTGCACCGCGGTCGCTGATTTCTGTATAGCTGGCATTATCTTCCAGAAGAGTCTCTATTTCTTCTGCGATCATGTCTTCTGTGACTTCGGACTTGATTACTTTTAAATCGAGGCCCTTATATTCACCAAGTGTGACGTATTTTGAATAAGTTCCTTTTGCAGAACATCCTGCCAGGAGACCGATGGTGCAGACAGATAGTGTCAGCAGCAGCAATTTTTTCTTCATGTTGTTGTAATCCTTTCTTTACATTTGATGTTTCTGTTCTAATAACCAGAACTGTTTCATAGACTCAAAATAACTATAACACAAAATAGTGAAAAAAGTGTGTAAAATTTTGACGAAAAATCCAAAACAGGTATGGAAAAACGAAAAAAGGTATGCTATAATACAAAAAGTTCAATTATGTAAGGAGGCTATGGCATGAAACATATCAAGACTTTGAATACTCAGAGCTTACAGAAAACGGTGAAAAAAGGTGGCTGCGGCGAGTGTCAGACATCCTGCCAGTCAGCATGTAAGACATCCTGTACCGTAGGAAATCAGAGCTGCGAAAATAATAAATAAAGGTTAAGAAATTCGGTAAGCAGCGGACACTGTTCGCTGCTTATTAATTGAAAGGGGATTTACTGTGATCCATCAGTACAAAAACAACGGTTATAACATCGTCATGGATATTAACAGCGGTGCTGTACATATTGTAGATGATGTGGTTTATGACGTTCTTCCGTTCCTGGATGAAAAGAAGGATGAAGAAGAGATTTTGAAAGCTCTGTCAGATACCTATCCGGAAGAAAGTATCCGGGAAGCGATCTCGGACTGTAAAGAACTGGAGGAATCAGGAGTTCTGTTTACAGAAGATATCTATGAGCAGGCGATTGAGAATTTTTCCAGGCGTCCCACGGTTGTGAAAGCTCTCTGTCTGCACATCGCCCATGATTGTAATCTGGCGTGCCGTTACTGCTTTGCAGAAGAGGGTGAGTATCATGGAAGAAGAGCCCTGATGAGCTATGAGGTTGGAAAGAAAGCGCTTGATTTTCTGATTGAGAATTCCGGAAACAGGAGAAATCTGGAGGTGGATTTCTTCGGCGGTGAGCCACTGATGAACTGGCAGGTAGTGAAAGATCTGGTTCAATACGGAAGAGAGCAGGAGAAAAAGTATAATAAAAATTTCCGGTTCACATTGACAACAAATGGTGTTCTGCTCGATGAAGAGATTATGGAATTCTGCAATAAAGAGATGGCGAATGTGGTACTTAGTATTGACGGAAGGAAAGAAGTACATGATTTTATGCGTCCGTTCCGCAGGGGAAAAGGAAGCTATGACCTGATCATTCCCAAATTCCGTAAATTCGCAGAGAGCAGGAATCAGGATAAATACTATGTAAGAGGAACCTTCACAAGACATAATCTTGATTTTTCGGAGGATGTACTGCATCTGGCAGATCTGGGATTTAAACAGATTTCTGTTGAGCCTGTTGTGGCACAGCCGGAAGAAGAATATGCACTTCGTGAAGAAGACATTCCTCAGATCTGTGAGGAATATGACAGACTTGCTGTCGAAATGATCAAGAGACATAAAGAAGGAAGAGGATTCAATTTCTTCCACTTTATGATAGATCTGACAGGAGGACCGTGTGTCTACAAGCGGCTGTCCGGCTGCGGTTCCGGCACGGAATATCTGGCAGTGACACCATGGGGAGATCTCTATCCCTGCCATCAGTTCGTCGGAGAAGAAAAGTTTCTTATGGGAAATGTATTCGATGGACTGAAAACACCGGAGCTTCAGGAGGAATTTAAAGGCTGTAATGTGTATGCCAAGGAAAAGTGCAGAAACTGTTTTGCAAAGTTCTACTGCAGTGGCGGATGTGCAGCAAATGCTTACAAGTTCCACGGCTCCATTAATGACGCATATGATATCGGCTGTGAGCTGCAGAGAAAGCGGGTTGAGTGTGCGATTATGATAAAAGCCGCATTAGCGGAGTAAGAGAAAAAGGAGAATTGAGAAATGAAGAAAAACAGAGCAATTGCGGTTGTCGTAATTATGGCTTTATTCCTGGGCCTGCTTACGTTCACCGCAGCAGTAGGTTTCGGTCCTACCGGAACAGGTGCTGCCAGAAACATTACAACAGGTCTTGATCTGTCAGGCGGTGTAAGTATCACTTATCAGGCAGTCGGAGAGGGAACACCTTCTGCCGAGGATATGGCCGACACTATTTACAAGCTTCAGCAGCGTGTTGAGAACTACAGTACAGAAGCACAGGTATATCAGGAAGGCGATGACCGTATCAATATTGAGATTCCTGGTGTATCGGATGCAAACAAGATTCTGGAGGAACTTGGAAAGCCGGGTTCCCTGCAGTTTGCACTGATGGACGGTACAGAAGTGCTGACAGGTACGGATGTAGAATCTGCGGAAGCCAAAGTTTCCCAGGATGAAATGAAGAACAGAGAGTATGTGGTAGAGCTGCTCCTCACCAGTGAGGGCGCATCAAAGTTTGCTACTGCCACCTCTGAAAATGTAGGAAATCAGATCGCCATTATCTATGATGGGGAGGTGATTAGTGCGCCTAAGGTAAATGAAGCGATCACAGGCGGACGGGCATATATCTCCGGCATGGAGAACCAGGAGGAGGCAGAAAAGCTCGCATCTTCTATCCGTATCGGTTCTCTTTCACTGGAACTGGAAGAGCTTCGTTCCAATGTGGTAGGTGCTCAGCTGGGTGAAGAAGCGATTTCCACCAGCCTGAAGGCAGGAGCGATCGGACTGGTTATCGTCATTCTTTTTATGGCTGTTGTTTATCTGCTGCCGGGTGTTGTAGCTGCACTCTCTCTGCTGATCTACACAGCACTGATGCTCGTAATGCTGAACGCATTTGACATCACACTGACTCTGCCGGGAATTGCAGGTATCATCCTTTCCATTGGTATGGCAGTAGATGCCAACGTTATCATTTATGCACGTATCCGTGAGGAAATTGCAGCCGGAAAGAGCGTCCAGGGTGCGATCCAGACAGGTTTCCAGAAGGCACTTTCCGCTATTGTGGATGGTAACATCACAACACTGATCGCAGCTCTTGTGCTTGGGATGATGGGAACAGGAAGTGTTAAGGGATTTGCCCAGACACTGGCTATGGGTATCGTATTATCCATGTTTACCGCACTGGTAATATCAAGACTTCTCGTAAATGCTTTTTATGCACTTGGCATGAAGGACGAGAAATATTACGGAAGACAGAAGGAAAGAAAGACGATCAATTTCCTTGGAAAGAAAAATATCTGTTTTATTGTGTCCCTGATCCTGATTATCGCAGGACCGGTCACAATGGGTGTTTACAGCAGCAGTCAGGGAAAAGCGCTGAATTACAGCCTTGAGTTCATGGGTGGTACTTCCACCAATGTTACCTTTAATGAAGATATGAGCATTGCTGATATCGATGCTCAGGTGAAACCTGTGGTTCAGGGTGTCACCGGTGATGCAGATATTCAGACACAGAAGGTTGCCGGAACAAATCAGGTCATCATTAAGACAAGAGAACTCTCACTGGATGAAAGACAGGCTTTAAATGATGCTTTGAAAGAAAAATTTGACGTGGATGTATCTCTGATCACAGCAGAAAGCATCTCCTCCACAGTCAGCAATGAGATGAGAAGTGATGCAGTTGTTGCCGTTATCGTTGCCACGATCTGTATGCTGATCTACATCTGGTTCCGGTTTAAGGATATCCGTTTTGCAACGAGTGCTGTACTTGCACTGGTTCATGATGTACTTGTGGTACTGGCATTCTATGCGGTTTCCCGTATTTCCATCGGCAATACCTTTATCGCATGTATGCTTACGATCGTCGGTTACTCCATCAATGCCACAATCGTCATCTTTGACCGTATCCGTGAGAATCTGAAGATCATGCCAAAGAAGACAGAACTGGCAGAAGTGGTAAATACAAGTATTACACAGACACTGACAAGGAGTATCTATACATCCTTTACAACCTTCGTAATGGTTGCTGTCCTTTTTGTTCTTGGTGTTCCGTCAATTCGTGAATTTGCACTTCCGCTGATCGTTGGTATCGTATGCGGTGGATATTCATCGGTATGTATTACAGGTGCACTGTGGTATGTGATGAAGACCAGATTAGGAAAGAAAAATGCATAAATACATTATCTGAGAAAATCAGACCGGGACTGCTGTATCAGATCCATGCAGTCCCGGCTCTTTTCATCTGTAGATGCAAAGGTACCCGGAAGAAGTATGCCATACAGGAGTAAATGATGGAAAAATGGTTTGTAGCCGCAAAGCGTGCGGATTTTCAGGAAATAGGGAAAAAGTTTCACATTGATCAGGTGACAGCCCGGCTGATACGCAACAGGGATGTAGTGGGAGATGATGCCATTCGTAAATATTTATACGGAGATCGAAAAGATCTTCATGATCCCCGCCTGTTAAAGGATTGCAGCAGAACGGCTGATCTTTTAAAAAGAAAGATAGAGGCCGGGAAGAAAATCCGCGTCATCGGTGATTATGATATTGATGGTGTAAATGCCAGCTATATTTTATATCAGGGTCTTACACGCTGTGGGGCACGGGTGGATGTGGAAATTCCGGACAGGATGAAGGATGGATACGGGCTGAATCAGAACCTCATCCGGTTCGCTCATGAGGAAGGCATCGATACGATCCTGACCTGCGATAACGGTATCGCTGCCGTGAACGAGATCGCTCTGGCAAAACAGCTGGGAATGACGGTCCTGATCACAGATCACCACGAGCTTCAGGAAACACTTCCTCCGGCAGATGTCATTGTAAATCCGAAACAGCCGGATTGTCTCTATCCATATAAGTCGCTGTGCGGGGCGGCAGTGGCTTATAAGCTGATGGCCTGCCTCTATGAAATCTGCGGGATCGATGTCCGGGAAGCAGATGCGTTTATTGAATTTGCTGCGATCGCCACAGTGGGAGATGTGATGGATCTGACGGGTGAGAACAGGATCCTCGTAAAAGAGGGCCTGAAGATGATCAATCATACCACAAACTGCGGGCTTCGGGCACTGATACGTGCGAATGGACTGGAAGAAGCTGAGATTTCATCCTATCACATCGGTTTTGTCCTGGGACCCTGCATCAACGCCAGCGGACGGCTGGACACAGCGAAGAGGGCTCTGAAGCTTCTTCTGGCGAAGGATGATAAACAGGCAAATGAACTTGCGATACAGCTTAAGGAGCTGAATGATGAACGGAAAAACATGACACTTCAGGGATTTGAAAAAGCAGTCCGGCTGATCGAGGGAAGTTCTCTTGAAAATGACAGAGTCCTGGTCGTATATCTTCCGGGCTGCCATGAAAGTCTTGCCGGAATTATCGCAGGCCGGATCAGAGAGCGTTACCATAAGCCGGTCTTTGTTCTGACAGATGCTTCTGATTCAACAGCTGTAAAAGGTTCCGGACGTTCCATTGAGGCCTACAATATGTTCGCAGAGATGAGTAAATGTGCTGATCTCTTTACAAAATTCGGTGGTCATCCCATGGCGGCAGGACTGTCACTCCCCAGAGAGAATGTGGATCTGTTCCGGCAAAGAATCAATGCATGCTCTGAACTTACTGATGAGGATCTCATAGAGAAAATCATGATTGACGTCCCCATGCCGATCGGATATATTACAGAGCATCTGATTGAGGAGCTGAGAGTCCTGGAGCCCTTCGGAAAAGGAAATACCAAGCCTGTCTTCGCGGAAAAGAATCTGAATGTCCTGAATGCCAGAATATTGGGGAAAAATAAAAATGTCATCAAAATGCAGGTGCTGAATGAATCCGGAATGGTTATGGATGCGATGTATTTTGGCGATGTTGACGTATTTCGGGAGTATCTTACGGATAAATTCGGAAGTCCGGAGACAGAAAAGCTGTTTCAGGGAAGAGAAAATGACGTTACTCTTTCCGTGACCTATTATCCGTCAGTGAATGAGTTCCGTGGAAACAGGACATTACAGATTGTCGTTCAAAATTATCAATAAAAAGTAAGAGAAAGGAATATCATGAAAAAAGCAGGAAGAAAACTGGCGCTTATAATTATCGCCATTGTTATTGCAGCAGTTTATTATTATGTAACGATTCCGGCCATAAATATCCATGCGTCCGGATTCTGGATCTTTATGGGCATGACAGTTCTTGTCCTTACAGGAATCTATGCGCTTTCCAGACTCCATACGCAGAGTGATATCAGGTCAAGTAAAGGTGTGAAAGCGGGAATCGCAGTGCTTCTGGTCGTAATGGCCGTGTACCTGGTGGGATCCGTTCTGTCTTCACCAATCATTAATGCCAATAAATATCAGAAGCTGATCACTGTAGAAAAGAGAAACTTTACAGAGGATATCAAGGAAGTGGATTACCATCAGATTCCACTCCTGGACAGAGACTCCGCAACCCTTCTTGGAAACAGAAAAATGGGAAGCATGGTTGATATGGTATCCCAGTTTGAAGTGAGCACTCTGTATACGCAGATCAATTACCAGGACAGCCCTACCAGGGTAACACCTCTGGTGTATGCCAGTCCGATCAAATGGTTTACCAACCAGAAAAACGGAATCCCCGCATATATTAAAATCGACATGGCAACCCAGGATACCGAACTGGTTAAGCTCGAAAAACCGATCCGTTATTCTCAGTCCGAGTATTTCAACAGAAATATCAACCGCCACTTAAGATTCCGGTACCCGACCTATATTTTTGATACTCTGAGTTTCGAAATCGATGATGAGGGCACACCATACTGGGTATGTCCCGTGAAAAAGTTTAATATCGGTCTGTTTGGAGGTGTCACGATCGGGAGAGTTGTACTGTGCAATGCCATCACAGGAGAAACAACCGATTACAAAGTGGAGGAATGTCCTACATGGGTAGATCATGTATTTTCAGCGGATCTGCTGATGCAGCTTTATGATTATTACGGAACTCTGCAGAATGGTTTTATAAACAGTATCCTGGGACAGAAGGGCTGTCTGTTGACGACAGATGGATATAATTATCTGGCACTGGAGGATGATGTATGGGTTTACACTGGTATCACATCCGTCAGCGGTGATGAATCAAATGTGGGATTTGTCCTGATGAATCAGCGGACAATGGAATGCAGATATTATGAAATTCCGGGAGCACAGGAATACTCTGCGATGCAGTCGGCAGAAGGACAGGTGCAGAACCTTGGATATGTTTCCACGTTCCCGCTGCTTCTTAATATTTCCGGAGAACCAACCTATTTTATGGCATTAAAGGATGATGCAGGACTGGTAAAAAAATATGCGATGGTAAATATCAAGAAATACCAGAACGTAGCGATCGGCGATACCGTGGCAGACTGTGAAAAGTCCTATAACCGTCTACTGAAACAGAGCGGTATTAAGACAACCACAGAAGATGAAATTAAGAATGTGAGCGGAAAGATCAGTAAGATTGCTCAGGGTGTTGTAGACGGGAACTCCCATTATTATCTCATGCTGGAGGGAAAAGAGGAGATTTTTGATGTGTCTGTCGCAGACTATATTGACATCATCCGCTATGAGGAAGGAGATCCGATCACCCTGGAATATCAGGAAGGATCACCGGCAAACACTGTACTTAGTATTGAATGATGCCTGGGTAAAAGGTCATGATTTTCATTCTTTAAGGTTCTCTCTTCCAGAGCGAAGGCTCAGGAGGATTTGAGGGAATGGTATCTGGAAAATATGTATGACAGCATCAGAGAAAGAACACTGAAGAGAATCACCAGAACAAGGATGGCAATCGCACAGTGCATAAAAAAGGTATCCGGCAGAATCGTTATTACAGGGTCTGTCGCAGGATCAAAGATCCAGTAATCATTTCTGAAAAAGATGTGATGAAAGGTTACAAAAAAAGCCTCCCAGTTCATACTGATCAAAATTCCCAGAATGGTCGGGACAGTCAGAGTAAGAATACTCGTGAGCTTCAGGAAAGCAGTATTTCTCCTGTGGATCAACATACAGACCAGAGGAACGCCGATGATGAATGTCACGATACAGAGATACTGTATGAATACAAAAATATTCCTTACTTCTTCAAAGTGTATTCTTCCTTCCTCTGACATGGCAAGCGTTGGAAATTCGAGATCTCCACGGTGAAAGATCGAGTTGTAAGAGATCAGGACATCATAGTTTCTCCGGATTTCATTCTCCGGAATACCGGAATCCTCAACAATATTCAGACGTTTGATATCATGATAATAAAGAGGACGGAAATTCAGCACAAGAATGACAGAGAAGCTGATGATGAACAGCATGCAGATCACTGCAGGAACGATATTAGACAATACGCAGGATTTATTTTTCATAGAGTACTCCTTTCATACTTTAAAGTATATCGCATCTATTGACAAATGCAAGAGAAATGAGTAGAATTATTACGTGTTTTTTAGGCTTTAGAAATTGGCTGACGCGTGAAAAATAACAGATTTTATGCGATATTTCGCATTATAATAATGTACCCGTTCTGAGCAGCAGGCTTCAGACACGTCCACTACCACGGATGATCTACTACTGATGTTGTATCGGAACATACAGATATTTTAGGAGGCAGGAATTATGAGCGTACCTTACAATCATAAGGCGATTGAGTCAAAGTGGCGTAAACGCTGGGAAGAGAACCCGGTGAATGTTAATGATGGGAAGAAACCAAAATACTATTGTCTGGATATGTTTCCATATCCGTCTGGAAACGGACTGCATGTAGGACATTGGAGAGGCTATGTTATTTCTGATGTATGGAGCCGTTATAAGATGCTGCAGGGATATTATCTGATTCATCCGATGGGATGGGATGCATTTGGACTTCCGGCAGAGAACTACGCCATCAAGACAGGGCAGCATCCTGCCATTTCCACCCGGGAAAATGTAGCAAATATTAAAAGGCAGATCAATGAGATCGCATCCATTTATGACTGGGATATGGAAGTTAATACGACGGACCCTGATTTCTATAAATGGACGCAGTGGATTTTTGTAAAGATGTTCAAGGAAGGTCTGGCATATGAGAAGGAATTCCCGATCAACTGGTGTCCTTCCTGCAAGACAGGTCTGGCCAACGAAGAAGTCGTGAACGGTGTCTGTGAGCGCTGCGGCACCCCGGTCACAAAGAAAAACTTAAGGCAGTGGATGCTTCGCATCACCAAATATGCGGACAGACTGTTGGCCGATCTGGATAAGCTTGACTGGCCGGAGAAGGTTAAGAAGATGCAGTCTGACTGGATCGGAAAGTCCTATGGTGCAGAAGTTGATTTTCCGGTAGAGGGAAAAGAAGAGAAGATCACTGTCTATACCACCAGACCGGATACACTGCATGGAGCTACCTTTATGGTACTGGCACCGGAGCATAAGATGGCAAAGGAGCTGGCAACAGATGAGACGAGAGAAGCAGTAGAAAAATATATTTTTGATGCATCCATGAAGTCAAATGTTGACCGTCTGCAGGATAAAGAGAAGACGGGTGTGTTTACGGGAAGCTATGCCGTCAATCCGCTAAACGGTGCGAGGGTACCGATCTGGCTGTCTGATTACGTTCTGGCAGATTACGGTACAGGAGCAATCATGTGTGTTCCTGCGCATGATGACCGTGATTTTGAGTTTGCAACCAAGTTTAACATTCCGATCATTCAGGTAATTGCAAAGGATGGGAAAGAAATCGAGAATATGACGGAAGCCTATACGGAGGCATCAGGAACCATGATCAATTCCGGTGACTGGAATGGGATGGAATCCGCAGTGCTGAAGAAGGAAGCTCCGATGATGATCGAAGAGATGGGGATCGGCAGGAAGACAGTGAACTATAAGCTGCGTGACTGGGTATTCTCCCGTCAGCGCTACTGGGGTGAGCCGATTCCGATCGTTCACTGCCCGAAATGTGGTAATGTTCCGGTGCCGGAAGAAGAGCTGCCTCTTCGCCTGCCTGATGTTGAGTCCTATGAACCAACCGGAACCGGCGAGTCACCGCTGGCTGCCATCGAGGACTGGGTAAACTGCAAGTGTCCTGTGTGCGGTGCAGACGCAAAGAGAGAGACGAATACCATGCCTCAGTGGGCCGGTTCTTCCTGGTATTTCCTCCGCTACGTGGACAGTCATAATGACAAAGAGCTTGTTTCCAAGGAGAAAGCAGATAAATACCTGCCGGTCGATATGTATATCGGCGGTGTGGAGCATGCGGTACTTCATCTGTTATATTCCAGGTTCTATACCAAGTTCCTGTACGATATTGGTGCGATTGACTTTGATGAGCCATTCCAGAAGCTGTTTAACCAGGGTATGATCACTGGAAAGAACGGCATTAAGATGAGTAAATCAAAGGGAAATGTCGTATCACCGGATGATCTGGTAAGAGACTATGGCTGCGATTCCCTGAGAATGTATGAGCTGTTCGTGGGACCGCCTGAGCTGGATGCAGAGTGGGATGACAGAGGAATCGATGGTGTATACCGTTTTATCACCCGCTTCTGGAAACTGGTGATGGAGAATAAGGATAAAAACATCACAGCAACGAAAGAAATGCTGAAGGTACGTCATACCATGGTGCACACCATTACCCAGAGACTGGAAAGTTTCAGCCTGAATACAGTGATTTCCGGTTTCATGGAGTCCAATAATAAGATGATCGATCTGGCAAAGCGCGAGGGCGGTATTGACAAAGAAACCCTGGAGACAGCGGTGATCCTGCTGGCACCGTTTGCTCCTCACCTCTCTGAAGAACTCTGGGAGCAGCTTGGTCATACGGAATCGGTATTTAAAAATAAATGGCCGGAGCATGATGAGGAAGCTATGAAGGATGACGAGATCGAGGTTCCGGTTCAGATTAACGGAAAAACAAAAGCTGTCATCAGTATCCCGGCAGAGTGCTCAAAAGAGGAAGCACTGGAAGCCGGAAAGAAAGCTATCGCTGATAAGCTGACAGGTACGATTGTGAAAGAAATCTACGTACCGAAGAAGATCATAAACATTGTTCAGAAATAAATAAGAAAAGAGCCTTTTCCCTGTAGAAACAGTAGGTAAAGGCTCTTGTTTGCTTTATAACAGAACTTTCCGGGAGATACGTATATGCGTGTCAGGAAGATGTCAGTGTGATTCCGGAAATATCCGAGTCGATGACCATCGAGTAATTTGTATGGTAGATGACAAATCCCGGCATTTTACCGGCTACCTTCTTTACGTGTTTTTTCTGCACATAGTCGATCTCAACTTTCTGGGCTTTCCTGTTGCTGGAATAGTGTGCAGCAAGACGGGCAGCTTCTTCATAAGTGGTATCGGGCATTTCGCCGCCCTGGGGATTCTTCACGATCACGTGGGAGCCGGGTGATCCCTTAGCGTGAAACCACCAGTCATTTCCTGTGGCAAATTTAAATGTCAGTTCCTCGTTCTGGAAATTATTCTTTCCCACATACATATGATAACCGTCGCTTGAAATATAATGGAATGGCTTTGAAGTAATCTTTACCTTTTTCACATTTCCTTTCCTTCGGATATAACCATACTGCGTCAGTTCTTCCTTAATCTGCACCAGATCCTCCTCGGAGAGTGCGATATCCAGAGATGTGCTGATGGATTCGAGATGATCGATCGCTTCCTTTGTCTCAACGATCAGTTTACTCAGTGCCTCATATGTACGCTTCAGCTTGTTGTAGCGGTCGAAGTTCTTCTGGGCATTCTCCTGCGGTGTCAGAGTAGGATCCAGTGGGATCGTTACCATTTCATTTGTATAGTAATTAAGGGCTTCCAGCTTCTTTGCCCCGGGTTCCAGCCCATAGCCGTATGTATTGATCAGTTCACCATAAACACGATATTTTTCTCTCTTTTCCGTGTCTTTCAGCTGACGAAGCTGCAGGTCATACTTTTTCCGGTCTCGATCGAGGGCGGTCTGCACAATACGGCGCAGATCAGAGGAGCGCTGACGGATGCGGGTAATCGTGTTCTTTACTGCATAGTAAGACTCCAGAACCTCCGAAATAGATTCAAACTTCTGTTCGGTGTAATCATGATACTGAGTGAGAGAAACCGAGGAAAAATCAGCGGGTTCCTTACCATTAAATACAATATTCGGCTTAAAATGTCCCTCCCGGATATCCTCCATCAAAAGGGAGAATCTATGATAAAGATGCGTTTGTTCAAGCTCCGAAAAGGAATTTGCGCTTTGATCGGATTCCAGGGAGCTGCGGAAACAGATTTCTTCCGCGATCAGCGGGCTGATGCCGGTAAGGGTTGTATAGAGTGCTTTCGCAAGAGGCATGGGCTTTGTACATACAGATGAGCAGAAAGTTTCTTCCGATATGGTGAGAGGATCATATTTTTCCTGGGTGGCAGGAATAAAATAATCTCTTCCCGGAAGTACCTCCCGCACGGAGCTCATCTGTGCCCCCACATGCTTGATGCTGTCGATGATCATTCCTTTATCATCGCAAAAGATAATATTACTGTGTTTTCCCATGATCTCCACGATCAGATCCTTTTTACACAAATCACCAAGCTCATTTAAATGCTCAATCTCAAAATGAATAATACGCTCCAGTCCGGGCTGCCAGATTTTTGTAAACTTTCCGCTTCCGATATGCTTTCTCAGCAGCATGCAGAAATTGGGTGCTGTCAGAGGACTTGTTTTGTTTTTTTGCGTAAAATAGATCAGCGGAAGGCTGGCCCCCGCTGAGATCAGCAGACGGTACTGGGTTTTCCTGTTTTTTATAGTAAGAATCAGTTCGTCATTTTCCGGCTGTGCGATTTTATTGATCTTGCCGCCCAGTATGGTCTCATTCAGTTCCTTCACCATATTTGCTATAACGATTCCATCGAATGCCATAAATTATTCCTGCTTTCTATAATAGATTTCTGCACATATAAGCATTTAGCATGACTTATATCAGAATGAGCCAAAATCCCCACGTCAAACTAGGATCTTTTGACCCTGGCATCATCAGTACATTAGTTACCTGGTATGATGTCAGGTCATAGTATACCAGAAATATTGTAATTGACGCAACTGTCTATTTGCATTATAATGATTCTACTATGGTTACTGTTCACTCCGTGAATAGTAACCTACTATAACCGATGAGTTTTTCGCAAGAGGTATTGACAAAGGAATAGAATGAAATGATAAAAAGTATGACAGGCTTTGGAAGATGTGAAAATCTCCAGGATGACAGAAAATTTACTGTAGAGATGAAGGCCGTTAATCACAGATATTTTGACGTAAATATTAAGATGCCTAAAAAGCTTGGCTTTTTTGAATCGGCAATCAGAAATTTACTGAAGGAATACATACAAAGAGGGAAAGTAGAAATCTATATTTCCTATGAGGATTACACAGAAAGTAATGTCTCACTGAAATATAATGAAAGTATCGCAGCAGAGTATGTAAAGTATTTCCGTCAGATTGCAGAGACCTTTCATCTGGAAAATGATATCCGGGCATCTTTGATCGGAAGAAGTCCGGAGGTTCTTACTATGGAAGAGCAGGAAGCGGATGAAAAGGAAATCTGGGCAGTTCTTGAAAAAGCTTTAAAGGGTGCGTGTGAACAGTTTACAGAATCACGTATCCGTGAGGGTGAGGCATTGAAAACAGATCTGATCAGTAAGCTGGACGGAATGCAGAAGGATGTCGTTTGTATCGAACAGAGATATCCTGAAATTATGGAGAATTACCGTAAGAAGCTGGAAGAAAAGGTGAAGGAGCTTCTTGGTGATACAAAGATAGAGGAAGGACGTATTGCTTCTGAGGTAGTATTGTATTCAGATAAAATCTGTACGGATGAGGAAACCGTTCGTTTAAAGAGCCATATTGACAGCATGAAACATACCCTGCAGACAGGCGGAAGTATCGGAAGAAAGCTGGATTTTATCGCTCAGGAAATGAATCGCGAGGCGAATACGATTCTTTCAAAAGCAAACGATCTGGAGACATCCAATATTGCGATCAATCTGAAAACCGAAATTGAAAAAGTCAGAGAGCAGATCCAGAATATTGAATAAAAGGAAAGTCCGGGAGAGGCGGTTTTGCGAATGGGCTCTGAACAGTTACGAATAAGCATAATTTAGAACAGGCAGGATATGACATTGGACAGATTAATCAATATAGGCTTTGGAAATGCAGTGAATACGAGTAAGGTGGTTGCTGTGGTAAACCCTGAAGCGGCACCTGTGAAGCGTATGGTACAACAGGCAAAGGAAAACGGAAGAGTCATTGATGCCACTCAGGGAAGAAGGACCAAATCCGTTCTGATCACCCAGGAGGATCACATCATATTATCAGCGCTGCAGGCGGATACGATTATCAAACGTTTTTCGAATATGCCGTTTACAGAGATGAGGAGGGAAGAAGATGAGTCATAGAGGTATTTTAACCGTGTTATCCGGTTTTTCCGGTGCCGGAAAGGGAACACTGGTAAAAGCACTCATGCAAAAGTATAATGGTTATGCTCTTTCTGTTTCGGCTACTACCAGGCAGCCAAGAGAAGGAGAGACAGACGGTGTTTCCTATTTCTTCAGGACTGTAGAGGAATTTCAGCAGATGATTGAAGAGAATGCTTTTATCGAATATGCCCGTTATGTGGAGAATTACTATGGAACACCGAGAGCCTATGTGGAGGAGATGCTGAATCAGGGAAAAGACGTGATCCTGGAGATTGAAATCCAGGGTGCGCAGAAGGTGAAAGAGCAGTATCCGGATGCGACGATGCTGTTTGTCACTACTCCGGATGCAGAGACTTTAAAGCAGCGTCTTACCGGACGCGGAACAGAGACACAGGAAGTAATTCTTTCGCGTCTTGCCCGTGCAGTGGAGGAAGCCCGGGGCATAGAATTATATGATTATCTGATCATCAATGATGATCTGGATACAGCAGTTGAACAGATGCACGCGCTTATTCAGAGCCAGCACTTTCGTACTGCAAATAATACAGAACTGATCGCAGAGATGCGACAGGGGTTAATGATGTTTTCGAAAGGAGAATAAACGAATGTTACATCCATCTTATGCAGATTTAATGGAAGTCGTAAACAATGAGGTAGGAGAGAATGATACTCCTGTGGTAAACAGCCGCTATTCGATCGTACTGGCTACGGCAAAAAGAGCGCGGGAGATTATCGGAGGCGCAGAGCCTCATGTTTACAGTGCAGGCAAGAAGCCTTTATCCATTGCAGTAGAGGAATTAAATAAAGGCGAGATCAAGATCAAAGCGGAAGAAGAAAAGTCAGAGGATGAAATCGAATTATGAAATTATTATTTGTATCTCTGGGATGCGATAAGAATCTGGTAGATTCTGAGGTTATGCTCGGACTTCTTGATGGCAGAGGCTATGAAATGACAGATGATGAAGCAGAAGCAGATATCATCATTATAAATACCTGTTGTTTTATTAACGATGCCAAGGAGGAGAGCATTCAGACGATTCTAGAAATGGCAGAGTATAAAAAGTCAGGAAGCTGTAAAGCCTTAATTGTGACGGGATGTCTGGCGCAGCGCTATAAAAAAGAAATCGTCGATGAGATCAGTGAAGTTGATGCAGTGCTGGGGACAACAACCTATGAGGAAATCCTGAAAGCGGTCGATGAAGCAATGGCGGGGCATCAGCTTCTGGAATTTCACGATGTAAATATGCTTCCTGAAAAGCGTCAAAAGAGGATCCTCACCACCGGAGGTCATTATGCCCATCTGAAAATCGCAGAGGGATGCGACAAACACTGCACTTACTGCATCATCCCGAAAATCCGCGGCAGTTACCGGAGTGTACCTGTGGAACATCTGGTCGAGGAAGCGGCAGAGCTGGCAGAGCAGGGTGTCAAGGAGCTGATTCTCGTTGCTCAGGAAACGACTTTGTACGGAGTCGATCTTTATGGGGAAAAATCACTCCACATACTGCTCCGTAAGCTTTGTAAGATCAGGGGAATCCGGTGGATCCGTATCCTTTACTGTTATCCGGAGGAAATCTATGAGGAACTGATACAGACGATAAAAGAAGAGCCAAAGATCTGCCATTATCTGGATTTGCCGATCCAGCATGCAAATGACAGCGTTCTGAAACGTATGGGACGGCGTACCGGCAGACAGCAGCTGCTTGATATCGTCACTCATCTCAGGAAGGAAATTCCGGATATTGTGTTGCGGACGACGCTGATCAGCGGTTTTCCGGGTGAGACACAGGAAGCTCATGAAGAGCTTATGGAATTCGTGGATACCATGGAATTTGACCGTCTGGGTGTCTTTACTTATTCACCTGAGGAGGATACGCCGGCTGCACTTATGGAAGAACAGATTCCGGAAGAGATCAAGGAAATGCGGCGCGATGAGCTCATGGAGCTTCAGCAGGAGATTGCATTTGAGAAGGCAGAGGATATGATCGGACGAGAGCTTCTGGCCATGGTCGAGGGAAAGGTGGCAGATGAAAATGCCTACATTGCCCGGACCTACATGGACGCCCCCGGAATCGACGGATATCTTTTCATCAATACAGATGAGATACTGGTGACGGGTGATTTTGCAAAAGTGAAAGTAACCGGAGCTCTGGAGTACGATTTGATAGGAGAGATTATAGAATGAATGTGCCAAATATGCTGACCATTTTACGGGTCATTATGATTCCTTTCTTTGTAGTATTTCTTCTGGCAGATATCACTGCATTTGACAATTACATTGCTCTTGCCATTTTTATTGCAGCAAGCATTACGGATACACTGGACGGATATCTTGCGAGAAAAAATAATCAGGTGACAAATTTCGGAAAGTTCATGGATCCTCTGGCAGATAAACTTCTGGTATCAGCAGCCATGATCTGTCTGGTTGCTATGGAACGCATTCCATGCTGGATCGTGATCGTGATCATCAGCCGTGAATTTATTATCAGTGGATTTCGTCTGGTAGCATCTGACAACGGTATCGTGATCGCTGCCAGCTGGTGGGGAAAGATCAAAACGATCTCACAAATGATCATGATCATTCTGCTGATTGGAAATTTTGGCGGGGTATTTCGTGTACTGGAAACAGTATTTATTTATGCGGCATTGATTTTGACTGTGGTTTCCCTGGTTGATTATATTATGAAAAATAAGCAGGTTCTCAGTATGCAGTCTTAAATGCTGGAGTGCCTTGGAGGAAAAGAAATGGTAGTTGAACTGATTTCTGTAGGTACAGAATTATTACTTGGAAATATTGTAAATACCAATGCAGCTTATCTTTCGGAGAAATGTGCGATGCTGGGGCTATCCATGTATCACCAGTCTGTGATAGGCGATAATGAAGAACGTCTTTCAGAAACGCTGAAAACAGCACTGAAGCGTTCCGATGTGGTCATCCTGAGCGGAGGTCTGGGACCTACGAAGGATGATCTTACGAAGGAAGTGGCAGCACAGGTCATGGAAATGCCGCTGAAGGAAGATACACATACACGAAAAAGAATTGAAGAGTATTTCAGGAACAGTCAGTTTAAGATTATTACCGACAATAACTGGAAACAGGCACAGGTGCCGGAGGGCAGTAAAGTTATAGACAATAAGAATGGTACAGCTCCCGGTCTGATTATGGAGAAAAACGGAAAGACAGTGATTCTTCTCCCGGGCCCGCCAAATGAACTGAAGCCGATGTTTGAGAATGATATTTTCCCGTATCTTAAAAAGCTGCAGCCGGAAATCATCTGCTCCAGTATGGTAAAGATCTGTGGACTTGGAGAAAGCTATGTAGAGACACAGATTTCCGACCTGATCGAATGTCAGACAAATCCTACGATTGCTCCCTATGCGAAAACGGGAGAGGTTCATTTGAGAGTTACCGCAAAGGTTTCCGATGAGAAGGAAGCAAAGAAGCTGATCAAACCGGTTGTGAAGGAGTTAAAAAACCGATTTGGTAATCACATCTATACGACAGATGAACATGAGACACTGGCTGAAAATGTATTGAAACTTTTGAGAGAACGTGAACTGACACTTACGACTGCAGAGTCCTGTACCGGCGGTATGCTGGCAGCAAGGCTGACTGATGTTCCGGGATCCTCTGATGTATTCAGGCAGGGGCTTGTTACCTATTGCAATAAAGCAAAGAGAAAGCTTCTGGAAGTAAAAAAGACGACGCTGAAGGATTGCGGCGCAGTCAGTGAGAAAACAGCCAAGGAAATGGCAAAGAACGGCGCTTTTATTACAGGAGCAGATGCATGTATATCGATTACAGGTATCGCCGGACCGGATGGTGGCAGTGATGATAAACCGGTAGGTCTGGTTTATATGGCCTGCAGCCTGAATAATAAAATTACAGTGAAGGAATTCCATTTCCAGGGGAACCGGCAAAAGGTTCGGGAATATGCAGTTGTCCGTGCATTAACACTGTTGCGGGACTGTATCCTGGAAAACGATGAAAAAAAGGAAAATTCATAACTACCCAGAACAGCAGACAGGCCCCTCATGAGTGAATGGTCTGCCTGCTGTTCTTATACGTTCATGCATTTATTTCAGTAATTTCATCATCATGCGGATCTTATCAATCTTTGCAATTTCTTCCTGTGATTTTCCCATCTTGAGTACTTCTATAATCATATCGGTTTCATCCGGTGAAAAAGTCATTCCTTTTTCTTTCGACTGGGAAGCCGCAGTCATGAGAAACGGAAGCATTTCATTCTGACTTTTTCCCGCTGTCTGCTCAGACATGGACATAAGCATCTGCAGTTTTGCAGGATCAATATTCTTCAGATTCGGGTTATTCATCCAACTGGTATCACTCATAAGAATCTCCTTTCCGGTGATTAAAACATTTCCTGGCAGCTTTCAAAAAGGGACTGCTGTTCCGGCGACAGGATATTTTTCAGAAAATCTGTGGTATCCCCGTCATCCTTTAACGATGTATACAGACTGATCATCTGCATCATCTGGATGCATTGGTCTATAGAAGCCTGCTCTTCATGGCTGCAGTAACTGCGAAGATCCTGAAGCATGTCAGATGGAGTCGTATGTGTATGTTCCATGCAGCATGCTTTTACATCCGGAACAGACTGATAATATCCAAGGATATTCGTAAGTTCAGACGCTTTGATGAAAAGTGCCATAAACTGCTGACCCGGCTGCGGCAAATAGTTCAGGGCAGCCTTCAGCATTAGAAGGTGGTTCCCGTTTGCAATCTGATCAATAGCGGGAAGCATTTTCAGAGTATCTTCAAGCATAGAAACTGCTATCCTGTGGTTACTGTTCACATCGTGACCAGCAACATCCTTTTTTCCATATTTATATGAGTATTCAGATTTAATTATGCTTCTCTGTAAATAAAACACACCGCTTAGAGCTTTGCGCACTTGAATGTGTGGAATGCTTAGCTGCGCACGTGCTAACTTCGATGACATACGAACGTGTCAGCACACTAATATCATACATTAGTAGTAGCTATAAGCAGCTGATTTCTTCAGATCAGCAATTCAGGAAGGAGTTCTTATGAAAACGAGATTAATCATAGACGGGAATGCATTTTATGAAATTGATGAAGAGTGTATGGAAAGAAAAGAGCAGGATAAAGAACGAAAAAAAAGAGCAGCGGAGATTGATCAGCCCCCTGTCAAGTAGACAAGGCAAATATCTAAAATAAGTCTATAGAT
>UQCM01000045.1 GCA_900539525.1 uncultured Blautia sp. | reverse complement strand
AATATATTGAAAAAATCCTTGATTTTCAAGGAAAAAAGACTTGACTAAATAGGGATGGAAGGTATGAAAGGAAGAGTAGAAAAAATAAGTTTATTTGCCATGTTAATTCTTGCAGCGGTCCTGTTGGTTTCTATACCTTGTGAGGCTGCTTCTTCTGCAAAGATTTCCAGGAAAAAGGCGAATCTGTTTGTGGGGGAAACGGTGCAATTGAAAGTTACCGGAGGTTCCGGAACGGTAAAATGGAAAACCAGTGACAGGAAAATTGCAACGGTAAGTAAAGATGGACTGGTAACTGCGAAAAAAACAGGATCCTGTAAGATTACAGCATCCAAAGGGAAAAAGAAATTGACCTGTACCATTCAGGTTACGGAGCTTCCGATGAGTTTTGCCACGATCAACGGCAAACGGGTAAAGGTTGGAAAAACGCTTAAATTTACATATTATCTTCAGTCTGCGAAACCGATTGGCATGATCAGTATCAAATATAAGTTTGATTATGATGGATTGAAGATCGTAAATGAGCAGGAGGCCGACCGTTATCCTAACTGGTTAAATAATGAGTATATTCCTCAATATATTGATAAAGACAAATCTGTTTGCGACCTTGCACATCTGGTAGGTGTTGATCCAAAGGATCCGTACAGTTTTGCGGACCTTTCCAGCAGCAGCAAAAAGGTGCTGGAAGTAATGAAGGTGAAAGCGCAAAAGAGCGGTAATTATACCATGGACGTAAATGTATATAGTGTTTCCAATGTAGCCGGTAAGAAGGTAACAGGATATAAAATTACGAAAACTGTGAAATAGATTTAGCATAGAATAAAAGATAAGCCTGAGCCTGACAGCTCAGGCTTATTTTTTACGATCTCCTGCCTGTAGATCGTTTCTCCCGTATTTAGAGCGATCCGTTATTCAGTGGCAGCAAAATTCTTACAGTAAACACCTGATTCTCAGCTGTAAATTCATATTGTCCGTTATAGGAATCCACAATCGCAGCAATACTCTTTGTTCCAAAACCATGATGGTCTTTGGAGGAACTGGGAATATCTTTATCATAGGTTACAGTTCCTGTAAATGGATTGCTTATCTGAATAAGCAGCGTGGAATTACGTTCAGCTAATTGAACCTGTATGGATTTGCCGGCTGCCTGTTCTGTGGCATACAGTGCATTTTCCAAAGCATTCGACAAAATGGCACAAAGCTTCGTGTCAGAAACAGGCAGATCCTTTGGCACAGAAGCCTGAATGTTTAAAGATATCTTTTTATCTGTGGCTTTTGCATTGTAAGTGGAGAGGACCAGATTAATAAGCTCATTTGCACAAAATCTTTTGGGGGTGATGGCTTCGATATCGGATTGAATCGTGTTAAGATAATCGGTTATCTTCTCTAAATCACCTGTGGAGGCAAGGGTTTGCAGATAGGTACAATGATGGCGTAAATCATGACGGTAAGTGATCGCCTGCGTCTGCATTGTACGCATATTGTTCAGATCAATAGCAGCATGTTCGAGCTGCAGATTTAAGGAATCTACCAGATGTTTTGCCTGTTCTTGTAATGCAAGTTCCCGGTAATAGTAAATGATAAATACAAAGTAAAAAAAACAGCATACGGATGGCATGAATTGCACTGCAATTTTGTTCAGGGAATAGAGCAGGTCGGTATATACTGTAGTGGTATAATCAAATATGTAGTAGCATAGTGGAACGATACCAAGCAGTAAAGCACTTTTTTTTGTCTGCTTCATAAAAAACCGTGCCAGATCTGCCATATAACGATATAGGATATAAAAGGTGAGGAGTGCGGATAATACATAAATGACAGTGTATACAATCTTATTGTTGGAAAATAAACTGAAAAATAATCCGCACCACTGTGAAATCTGACAGCAAAGGTAAGCGGTCAGGACGCTTACTATGGAATTAAGCAGCGTACATTTGTAAACCAGTATCAGAAAAAGAATCAGCGGCAAATGTGCCATGACGGGGTAGATCTGTCTTGAAAATGATTCATCAAAGCTACAGAAAATCATGATTTGCACAAGTCCGTCCAACGCGCAGAAAACAAGCAGAAAGAGCAGGTTTTTACGGTTTACGGGAATACCGGAAAAGCATGCACTGACAGCTGCACCAAAGAGAAAAGCGGTAATAAAGTATATTATATCACAAAGAAAAGTCATAAATACCATCTCCCTTTTATTTTCCAAATGAAACAGAACACACAAAATCGAGGAAATCTTTTGAAACTTTCGTATAATTATTTCTGGAAAGAGGAATCTTATTTCCGTCAATTAAGCAAATGTCGCTTTTGTCTATATATCGAATAAAGTTCATATTTACTACATAGGAGCGATGGGGACGTATAAAGTCCGAATGTGCTTCCAATATATTGATTAATTCTGTAAAAGTCATAACAGAGGATACCGTGGTATAATCTGCCAGATACAGGATGACAGACTTGTGCATGGCTTCTGCATATACAAGCTGAGAGAATAAGACTCTGGTATATTGTTTACCGCTGTAAATGATAAAACCGGCATTTTCTCCCGGCATGATAATATCCAGAATCGCAATGTCAAATCGTTCCCCACGATCAATGGCATCTAAGAGCGAAAAGCCGTTTTCAAAAGAGTGGAGATGTATGGGAGTTGGTTTCAATTCCTTGTATTTATTGAAAAGACAGGTTAATGTCTGAAGTTCCTTTTGATCGTCATCACAAATGGCAATATTTATCAAGAAAATCTACTCCTTTATCTTATGCAGGAACAATCGCAATCTCATATCTACTATAACGCAGAAGATCACTTTTGGGAATAGTATACCATAGTTGAAATTCGTATGTTCGACATTTCATGACCGGATTCTGACATCTCGTACCCGATTAAAATCAGACAAACAGATAAGTGGTAAAATGTCCATAATCGTTTGGAGAAATATTAAGACAAAGGGAGGATTTAGAATGAAAAAAAGATTATTGAGTTTTCTGTTAGTGGCTGCAATGATTTTTTCGTCAGGCGGACAAGCTATACCGGTCAGGGCAGCAGATTCCGGATCTGTTTCCGCCAAAGCGGTAGAATCGACAAGGATTGAGGCGGAAGATTGCCAGCATAATGTAACAGATTCGAATCTTATCGCTGTTATTGAAGATTCGAAGTTTTCATCTGGAAAGGCTGTCTGCCTAAAGGATAAATCCCAAAAGGGGCATATCATTTTTGACTATGAGGCGGAACAGGAAGGCACTTATTTTATGACGATTGCTTATGAGTCGGTGACCTCATCATCGTCGTATGCGTCGATTTATGTGCAGGTGAATGATTCTGACTGGATGCAGATCGATCCGGGTGCTAACAGTGAAGCAGCGGAGATGAAATATGTATCTTTGCAGGCAACCTTAAAGGAAGGGCATAATACGATAAAATGTACGGCAAATTACGATGCGTCTTATGGGCTGGAAGCCCGTCTCGACTATATGGATATACGATACCTTGCTGCCGAAACACATACAGGCGGAGCCGATTCCGGAACATTGTCAGATCTGGGGTTTCATCTGGACGGTGAGACATACAGAACCAATGATCTGGAGGCAGGAAGCCACACGATTTCAGCCATAGATGAGATGGTAAAGGAGTATTATCAGGGTGCAAGCAATTCAAGATACATCAGGAATCCGGATCGGGGTGATATCAACGTCAAATCATCAGGTGAGTCCTCATCCTCCGGTGACTATAAAGTATCTGCGAGTTTTGATGGAACAGGAGATGGAAAAAAGGATTATATTGCCCGTTTATCACTTGAGAATGGAAGAAATGGCGGAACAGTCCGGCTGTCTGTGGAAAAGATCGATGGTTCAGCTACGGTGTTTACGAATGTGGATACGGGCGGTTATATCCTGACGAAGGCAAAGTATAATGTTGAAAAATGGGAAGTTTTAGGTCTGATCAACCTGGCAGCCGGAGATTTTGACGGTGACGGCATAGATGAACTTGCCATCTATGCGCCAAACAATTCGGATAGTGTCGAATCTACAAAAGCCCCGTGGACACCGGCAAGGGAAGAGATCCGGATCTACGATATTGATGTGGAGAAGGACACGACACTGCGGGAACCCACCAAGATCATCGACATCACAGCGGGTACTGGGGAGTGGGGATATACCAGCTGCGGCGGCACCAAGAACTATTATAGTTTTCCATATCTTTCCATGACGGCAGATGATGTGAATGGCGACGGCATAGATGATCTGCTTACGGTAGCGAATTTTGCTAATGATTTCAGAGCGATGACATATAACTTCCGAAGCTATACCTGGAGCCAGGTGCTGGATGTGAACAGTTGTTTTGCGTCTGTTCTGGATGTATACGAGGGAAGTAAGAGTGAAATGCTCAAGCAGACGGTAAAGAAGAGACCGCTGATTGGCAAGACCGGAGATTCCGGGGCTTATGTGCTTAGAAATGCATCTGCTGTCGTGGGAGATATAACGGGAGCCGGCAGCAGGGAAATCATCCTTGCCGGTAATTACACAAGTGTTTCCTACAACAGTTCTACTACGACGAATACAACGGTTACAAGTACCAGAGCAGTAACGGTAAAGGAATCAAGCAATCAGCAGCGGGTAGGTGTGATCGTTGGCTTTACGGATTACAGCACGATGAAGAGGAATACCGCGGCTGCATCTTCTCTCTCGTATTCATGGACGCTGAGGGAAAGCGGAAGTCCAAAGCTCAAGTACAATAATAAAAACTACAAAAAGACAGGCAGGAACAAATCCAATTTTACAGCAGAGCCGGTGGCAGTGGCAGCGTTTGCCGCTTATGGTTCCGCTCTGCCGGATACGGTTTTTGTAGAGGGAGAGCTGTTTTCATACAACAATGAAGGAAAACTGGGCTATATTGATTATGTTTTGCCGGATGAGGGTGTGAATACGGATGGAAACTGCTGGATTTCGTATGCAGTAGCCGGCAATATATCGAACAGTGCGATTGGAGCAGAAAGCTTATGCTGTTTATTTGGAAGGGAATATGTTGTAGAGGAAAACTATGAAACGAATTATGTAGAATATGGGTATGGGTATTCACAGCTCGAGATTTACGGCACTGTATCAGGGGGAGATAAGGGATATAAAAAATCAGAATACAATAGTGGATCTAATAGACTCGGTATCGTTATGGCAGATATCGATGATGACGGCAGTTTTATCCGGTATGAGGAGGGAAATACGGATATTTATTATGGCGATGTGGAAGTGTATTCGGTATTGCAGGCAGCACCGGTCTGGAAGGAGCTGGGTGAGGACTATGCAGGAGGAGGCAACACCTCTTATTCCAAGAGTAAGGGCAGCGAGACGGGCGAAACCGATTCGGTATCCATCTCGGCTGGCGTTGTCATGGGCTTTGAACAGGATGTCAGCTTTCTGGGGCTGTTCCAGGTGGCTGGTATGGAGTTCGAGCATAAACTTTCCGCCTCAGTAGGATATGAGTCGGAAAAAACGACATCCAAGGAATTTTCTACGGCATATGACACCTCCGGACCGAATGACGTGGCTGTTCTGTTTACTGTGCCATATGTAAGATATAATTGTAAAATGTATTTACCGGGTTACTATATGGCGACACAGAATGAGTATGAGGCAAAGCGTGCTTTTCAGGAGGAGTTAGAGAAAAATATTCTGACGTATGTAGATATGGGTGCCGCGGTGGTCGGAGGTACATACAGTAAGCCGAATGATGGATACAATAATGCTTATACTACGGATGTGACATCATCAAATTATCAAAGCCAGATTGATCTGAATAATAACTATGTCGAGTGGCTGGAAATGACAGAAGCCAACATCGCTGAGCTTGGCGGCGGTGGAATTTATCACTGGGGTACACTCATAATGGGAGGCTGGCAGGATTATTATTACTGTATACCACAGACGCCGATGCTGACGACAGTAGATGTGTCCACATATGATAAGATTGCAGAAACAGAACCGAATCTGGAGCCGATTTACGGCAATATATTTGATGAGAACTATGTGGCAGGAGACCCGTCCACATATGCCAGAACAATAAGTGCCCTGAAGACGGATGGCAGTCCGGTGCTGGCAGGACAGACAAATGTTGGCAGCAGTGAAGATACCAATGGATTCATTACCAGCAGTCCCATCTCTTCATCCAGCAGTGCACCGAGTCAGACCATCTCGGTATCAAAAAGTGATGCAAAGACGGTAACTTATGGCGCATCCCTGGAAACGGAGATTTCAAGTAAAGTAGGCGGAGTAAAAGTAGGTGCAGCATTTACGGTAGAAACAGAAGGAAGCAACTGTTGGACTACCACAGAGGGCAATGAATACTCCGGCACAGTGCCAAATCTTCCAGGTGGTACAGGCAACGCTTATACCTATGGATGGAAGATGGTGGCATACAGCGCAAAGTTAAATGGAAAAACGGTTCCGGTAGTCGGATATCTGACAAGATTTGATCAGACACCGCCGCCTTCCGTTCCGACAGATATATCTGTGACAGGGCAGATAGACAGTTCCATTGATTTACAGTGGTCTGCGGGAAACAGACCGGCGGCATCTTACGAGGTGTATCGTGTGATGATATCCAATAATAAAGAATACTATACCAGGATCGGTACGGTTTCAGAAGATGATAATGGAATCTATTCTTTTACAGATGATGCAGATGGACAGGGACTTGATGCGAATACGGAATATCACTATGCAGTAAAGGCATTTTCTGAGACCGGAATCGTGAGTGCTTATTCAGAGCTTATATCTGCTACCACACTCCCGTCAGGCATGGATTTTAAAATAGAGCTTGCAGGGATTGACAGTGATACGACTTATTTTGCGGGAAAGGATATTCCACTTTCTGTAAATATTACCTCTGAGACAGAAAGCCGCTGCACGGTGTTGTCATATGAGTGGCAGTGTAATACCGGAAACGGATGGGTGACACTAAATGAAAATAGTGCTGTTTATACACTCCGGACCAGTACTTTGAAAAATGGATATCAGTATCGGTGTAAGTTGGAGGTGTTGATTGGAAGTACCACGAATGGTACAGTTTATGACTGGTATACCACTCCTGTAACACAACAGGCAAAACGGGTAGGAACGAAACTTGCTTTAGCGGCTTCTGATGAAGGAAGTGCGGATACGGAGCTGAAAGCATATGCCAAAAAAGGTACAACAGCACCAGTTTCTGCACAGGTAGTTCCGGAAGCGGAAAGTGATGTGCCCGCCAGCGGAAAAGTGACCTTCCGGGTTGATTATTATGATTCCGATCCTGAGGCAGAGACGGCTCCCGTGGTATCGCGCTCGGTTCCGGAACCGGTCAGTACTGTATCGTATGAGGTGGAGATCGATGAAAATGGAGCAGCAGCGACAGAGCTTGCATTTACGAATGTTGGCTACTATCTCATCAGTGCTGCCTATGATGGCAATATCAATTATGAAGGATCTTACACAGAAGATGCATTTACTTATCAGATCTATCCGGATAGCGAATATGATTTTTCAGAGGCCATCATAAAGATTGATTCGTCTTATACAGCAGGAAGTGAGGAGGTTCTTAGTTATGATTATACCGGGGAGCAGATTTGTCCGGTGGTATCTGTAGAACACAGCGATCTGGAAACTGTGTCCGAAGGTAATGAATATCAGGTTACCTATGGTACGAATACCGCTCCGGGTGAAAAGGCAGGAAGCATAACAATTACACCTCTGGGGTGCTTTGCAATGCAGCGTCCTGCAAAAGTTTTCTTTGATATCTGGAAGAATTTTAACCAGGCAGATGTAGCTTTTGCAGATGGCGAAGTGCTTTTTAATTCCGACGACTCAGTATATGTTGTAATGACAGATGATAGGTGTGAGCCGGATGTAAAGGTTACCTATATGGACGAAATTCTGACTGAGGGTAAAGATTACACAGTAGTCTATAAAAATAATACAAAGACAGGAGAAACTGCTACTGTTGAGATTACCGGTAAAGGAGATTTTACAAGCGAGACAAAGAATCTTACCTTTGCTATTCTGGAAAGACCGGTGGTAGATATATCCCGGTTTACAGATCAGGAGAAGGATGCTTCTTATATAGCAAGCACCAGCAAATTTGTTTCCTATGACCGGGAAAACAACATACTTACGATTCTTCCGACAGAAAAACCGATAGTGGTTACCGGAACGAACACAGAATTAACGATCAAGGCAGCCGACAAGGTTGAGAAGATGCTGTGGAAGGATGTCTATTTCCAGACTCTTGATTTGACAGAAGATAAGGGCAGCATCGAGATTATTCTGGAAGGTGAAAATAAGATTATTTCACAGAAGGAGAATCAGCCTGCTGTCAATATGGGTGAAGATGAGGAAAATTCACCTGTGGTTACATTTGCACAGATGCCTGTGGAAGAGGAAACAGATATAGAACAGGCATCACTTATCCTTACAGGAGGCGACAATGCGCCGGCAATGTACAATGAGAACGGCAGAGTCATCTTTGCGGATGCAGCATTTGAATTGAATGCAGGAAGTGGAGAGACGATCGCAGTTGTTGCAAGAAGTGTTGTGCTGAAAAATACGGAACCGATATCAAATGTAAATATCATTTATTCTGTGAAATCAATCGATGCCGGGGCATTGTTCTCGGAAACAGTAATCACAATCGGAGAAGGCGAAACCGCTTATGAATATACCGGAAGTCAGATTTGTCCGGATGTCTATGTGACATGTAAAGATGCGACATTGGTGAAGGATATGGATTACTCTGTATCCTATGGATCGAATACCGCAGTCGGAGTAAAAGGAGGTTCCATAACGGTTGAACCAAAGGGGATTTTTGCAGATCAGGAGTCAAGGACCGTATATTTCGACATTATAAAGGCGTTAACGACCATTACCACAAGCCGGGAAAGCTATACAGCGACAGTCGGCGATGCTGCATTTTCGCTGGGAGCACAGACAGCATCCGGAGAAACGTTAAGCTATTCCGGTTATGATGCAGATATCATCTCCGTAGACGAATATGGTAATGTAACACCGAAAAAAGAAGGAAGCACAAGTATTACCATTTCCATTACAGACTCTGAAAACTACCGTGCCGAAGAAAAAGTGGTTACAATTGAGATCAATGCAAAAGAGGAAGAAAATCCGGGCGAAGACCCAGGCGACAACCCGGGCGAAGACCCAGGCGACAACCCAGGCGACAACCCGGGCGGTAATACCAATGGTAATGACATCAATAATAATACCCCGGATCCGCTGCAACAGATCAAGGTAACAGTAATTACTATAACCGGAGAATCAAAGAAAATTGCTGCCGGAAAGAAATTAAGTCTTGCGCTTACTGTTGCACCGGAGAATGCTGCTAATTCCGCGGTTTCGTGGGAAAGCAGTAACACAAAGTATGCAACGGTTTCTCCAGGTGGCGTAGTTACTACCAAGAAAGCTGCAGCAGGCAAGAAAGTTATAATTACAGCGACCGCGCAGGATGGAAGTGGTATAAAGGCAAGTTACACCATCAGCATTGTAAAACATGCGGTAAAGAGTGTGAAGATCACATCAAAGACGAATAGCGTGAAAGCCGGCAAGACACTTCGATTAAAGACAAAGGTTACGACAACCGGCAAGACAGCATATAAAACACTTCTCTGGTCTTCAAGTAATACAAAATACGCAACCGTTTCCAGCAAGGGAGTGGTAAAAGCTTCGAAAAAAGCAAAAGGAAAAAAGGTTAAGATTACCGCAAGGGCAGTAGATGGAAGTGGCAAGAAGGCAAGTATAACAATTAAAATTAAGTAATGCTTTTGTTGCAGAGAAAATCGAAAGATATGATGTGAGAAGTGGCAGGCGTCATTAAGACGCCTGCCACTTTTTGGATTCAGATTAACCTCTGTTCTGCTGAGCAACCAGCTGATCGGCCCCGTATTTCTTACGGAGAGCAGGTTTTTCAATTTTGCCGGTGGCATTTCTTGGAACATCTGCAAAGATAATCTTCTTTGGTCTCTTATATCTCGGAAGTCCTTTGCAGAACTCTTCGATTTCTTCTTCTGTGCAGGTCATGCCTTTTTTAATCGAAATGATCGCACCTGTAATCTCACCAAGGCGTGGATCGGGGAGACCGATAACGGCAACGTCATTCACTTTTTCATAGGCACTCAGGAAGTTTTCAATCTGTACCGGATAAATATTTTCTCCACCACTGACGATGACATCCTTCTTGCGGTCTACCAGGAAGTAGAAGCCGTCCTCATCCTGCATAGCCATGTCACCGGTACGGAGCCATCCGTCTACGATCGTTTCTTCGGTAGCCTTCGGGTCATTGTAATAGCAGGTCATGACGCCGGGGCCTTTCACACAGAGTTCGCCAACCTCTCCAAAGGGAACCTCTTCCAGATTCTCATCTACGATCTTACATTTCCAGCGGTATCCGGGAACACCGATCGCACCTACCTTGTGAATGTTTTCTACGCCAAGGTGTACACATCCCGGACCGGTGGATTCGGAAAGTCCGTAGTTGGTATCATAGAGATGATTCGGGAAGTATTCTTTCCAGTGCTTGATCAGAGATGGCGGAACCGGCTGTGCACCAATGTGCATCAGTCTCCACTGGCTCAGTTCATAATCTTCAAGCTTCAGATCTCCTCTGTCCAGTGCATTCAGAATATCCTGTGCCCACGGAACCAGGAGCCATACGATGGTACATTTTTCCTTGGAAACCGCATCCAGGATGATTTCCGGAGTCGTACCTTTCAGAAGAACCGCCTTGCTTCCTGCGCAAAGGCTTCCCATCCAGTGGAATTTGGCACCGGTATGGTAAAGCGGCGGGATGCAAAGGAAGGTATCGCTTCTGTCGGTCAGATGATGCTTCTGCTCCATCTGGGCAGCCTGAGTCAGGCTTTCATGGTTATGTAAAATAGCTTTTGGAAATCCGGTGGTTCCGGAGGAGAAGTAGATCGCTGCATCATCCTCTTCTTCTAGGCGGATCAGTGGAGGCTGGCTGGAGCAGTCGGCAACCATTTCGTGATAGCTTTCTGCAAAGGTAGGACAGGTATCACCTACATAAATAAGAAGACGTCCCTTTGCCAGGTCATCTTCGATGGATTCAATACGTCCAATGAATTCAGGTCCAAAGAACAGGACATGAACTTCTGCCAGATTCGCGCAATATTTAATCTCTTCCGAATCAAAACGGAAGTTGAAGGGAACTGCGATGGCACCAGTTTTCAGGATTCCGAAGTAGATCGGCAGCCATTCCAGGCAGTTAAACATCAGGATCGCCACGCGGTCTCCTTTTTTGATTCCGCGATTAAGCAACATGTTTGCCACGCGGTTTGCTTTTTCATCAAAGACACTCCAGGTGATTTCTCTTCGGTATGGTTCAAAAGAAGTGGCCTGTACCAGACTGTATTCTCTCCAGCTGGTTCTCTTTGTGTCTTTCAGAGAGGGGTTTAATTCTACCAGAGCAACTTCATCCCCATATAATTTGTGATTTCGCTCAAGTAAATCAGTAACAGGCATAATATTTTTCCTTTCTGCTTCGTGCTTTAAGACTTTAAACCAAGATAGCATATCTGAGAGATAAAGTCAACAAGGAAAACCTGGGAGCAGTACAAGATTATAAGGTAACGTTTTAACCTTTTAAAGAAGTAAAAAATAATGGTTTACCATTTGGAGGAAAAATGATACAATAATACAATCAAAAAAAAATGCTCGTTTTGCGGAAAGAAGAGGTTTATATGAAAAAGAATTTTCAGAGAACCAGAAAAGAAGATATGTACAAGGCCATTCTTCAACTGGAAACGATCGAAGAATGTATGGACTTTTTTACAGATATCTGTGCCGAGACGGAACTTCGTTCCATCGAGCAGCGTTTCGATGTAGCGAGAATGCTTACGCAGGAAAAGGTTTATTCAGATATTATGAGTAAAACAAGTGCCAGTACAGCAACCATCAGTCGCGTAAACCGCGTATTGAACGGTGGAACAGGCATGCTGGAAAAAGCCTTGCATCGTTTGGAAGAGAGCGAAGCAAAGAAAGAAAGTGAAAGTTGAAAGGAGAATCAGTATACCTATGAAACAGTTAATGTTAGGTAACAAGGCCTTTGCCAGAGGTTTATACGAGGCAGGCTGCAGTGTTGTATCCAGTTATCCCGGAACTCCAAGTACGGAGGTTACTGAGGAAATTGCAAAGTATGATGAGGTTTATTGTGAGTGGGCGCCGAATGAAAAGGTTGCCATGGAAGTTGCTTTTGGAGCCTGTCTTGCAGGAAAAAGAAGCTTTTGCGGTATGAAGCATGTCGGTCTGAATGTGGCGGCTGACCCGCTTTATACCTGTTCCTATACCGGTGTGAATGCAGGTATGGTGATCTGTGTGGCGGATGATGCAGGAATGCATTCCTCTCAGAATGAGCAGGACTCCCGCCATCATGCCATCGCAGCCAAAGTACCTATGCTGGAGCCATCCGATTCCGGTGAAGCACTGGAATTTGTTAAGACCGCCTATGAGATTTCCGAAACCTTTGATACTCCGGTCATTATAAAAATGTGTACCCGGGTGGCTCATTCCCAGAGTGTGGTAGAGCCGGGCGAGCGCGTGGTTCCGGAACAGAAGCCGTACGAAAAAAATATTCAGAAATATGTAATGATGCCGGGAAATGCGATCCGCCGTCATCCATTCGTAGAAGAGCGTACCAGAAAACTGACAGAATATGCAGAGACCAGCCCGTTGAACCGTGTAGAGATGGGAGGAACCGCCCTTGGCATCATCACTTCCTCTACCAGCTATCAGTATGCGAAGGAGGTTTACGGTGAGAGTGCAAGCATTCTGAAGCTTGGTATGGTAAACCCGCTGCCGGTCAAACTGATCAGGGATTTTGCGGCAAAGGTTGAGAGACTCATCGTGATCGAAGAGCTGGATCCCATTATCGAAAATCACTGCAGACAGCTTGGGCTGGCCTTATCCGGAAAGGATCTGCTTCCCATCTGCGGCGAGTTCTCCCAGAATCTCATCGCTGAAAAGATTGACGGAAAATGTGCAGACTTTTGTTCCCTTGGAGAACAGCTTCCGGGAAGACCGCCTGTCATGTGTGCAGGATGTCCTCACAGAGGTTTATTCTATACACTCTCCAGAAATAAATGTACGGTTCTTGGAGATATCGGCTGTTATACCCTTGGAGCAGTAGCTCCCCTTGCAGCGATGGATCTGACCCTTTGTATGGGTGCATCCATCAGTTCCATCCACGGATTTAACAAAGCATGTGGCGAAGCAAGTGAAGGAAAGACGGTAGCCGTTATCGGTGATTCCACCTTTATGCATTCCGGTATGACCGGTCTGGCAAATGTTGCTTATAACCAGAGTAATTCTACCATTATTATCCTGGATAATTCCATTACCGGTATGACCGGACATCAGCAGAATCCTACCACCGGATACAATATCAAAGGTGACCCGGCAGGAAAGATCGATCTGGAGGCACTCTGCAGAGCGATGGGCTTCAATCGCGTGTCCGTTGTGGATCCATACAATCTGGAGGAATGTGACCGAGTATTGAAGGAAGAACTTGCAGCCACTGAGCCGTCTGTCATCATCAGCCGCCGTCCATGTGCGCTTCTTAAGTATGTAAAACATAAAGCACCGCTGAAGGTTGCGACAGATAACTGTGTAGGATGTAAATCCTGTATGCGTCTTGGATGTCCGGCAATCAGCGTAAAAGAGAAAAAAGCTGTGATCGATACCACACTGTGTGTGGGCTGTGGTGTCTGTCAGCAGCTGTGTAAGTTTGATGCATTACAGAGCGGGGAGGAATAAAGAAATGACAAAGAATGTAATGATTGTTGGTGTAGGCGGACAGGGCTCCCTTCTTGCCAGCAAGCTTTTGGGATATCTTCTTCTGAATGAAGGTTATGATGTAAAAGTATCTGAGGTACATGGTATGAGTCAGCGCGGCGGAAGCGTGGTTACATATGTAAGATTTGGTGAGAAGGTTTATTCACCCGTCATTGACAGAGGGGAAGCAGACTTTATTGTTTCCTTTGAAAAACTGGAAGCAGCGCGTTATATGGAATATCTGAAAAAAGACGGACGTATCGTGGTAAATACGCAGGAGATCGATCCGATGCCGGTCATCACAGGCGCGGCTGCTTATCCGGAAAACCTGATCGAAAAAATGGAGGCAAAGGGAATCGCAGTAGATGCCATGGATTGCCTTTCTCTCGCAGAGCAGGCCGGTTCCGCGAAAGCAGTCAATCTGGTTCTGATGGGAAGGCTTTCCAGATATTTTGACATTCCGGAAGAAAAGTGGCTGGGTGCCATTGAGAAATGTGTTCCCGCTAAATTTGTAGAAATGAACAAAAAAGCATTTGCCCTCGGAAAAGGTTAATGAAGATAAGATAAGGAGAAAGAGAAGAGATGAGCAGATATTTTCAACCAGAGATTGAATGTGCATCCAGAGAAGAGATACGCAGGATCCAGAGCGAGAGACTTGTAAAGCAGGTGCAGAACGTTTGGGACAATGTACCAATGTACAGAAAGAGAATGGAGGAAAAAGGACTGACTCCGGCAGACATCAAGTCTGTGGATGACCTTCCGAAATTACCTTTCATCGAAAAAGATGACTTGAGAGATGAATATCCATATGGATTGCTTGCACGACCGCTTTCAGAATGTGTCCGTATCCAGTCTACCAGCGGTACGACCGGAAGACGTGTCGTTGCTTTCTATACCCAGCATGACCTGGATCTCTGGGAAGAGTGCTGTGCCAGAGCGATCGTGGCTGCAGGAGGAACGAAAGAGGATGTCTGCCACGTAAGCTATGGTTATGGTCTGTTTACCGGAGGACCAGGATTAAACGGCGGATCTCACAAGGTGGGATGTCTGACACTTCCGATGTCTTCCGGAAATACGGAGAGGCAGATCCAGTTTATGACCGACCTTGGTTCTACGATCCTTTGCTGTACCCCATCCTATGCGGCTTATCTTGCAGAGAGCATCCATGAGAGGGGAGTCCGCGATCAGATCAAATTGAAAGCAGGTATCTTCGGAGCCGAGGCATGGACAGAGGAAATGCGTCATGATATCGAAGAGAAGCTTGGTATCAAAGCCTATGATATTTATGGCCTTACGGAGATTTCCGGACCGGGTGTTTCTTTCGAATGTGAGGAACAGACCGGTATGCATGTAAATGAAGACCATTTCATTCCTGAGATCATCAACCCGATTACCGGAGAGGTTCTTCCGGATGGCGAGAAAGGTGAGCTTGTATTTACCAGTATCTCCAAGGAAGCATTCCCTCTTATGAGATACCGTACCCGTGACATCTGCATCCTCAGCAGAGAGAAATGTTCCTGTGGAAGAACTCACGTGAAGATGACCAAGCCGCTTGGAAGAAGTGATGACATGCTCATCGTCAAGGGTGTAAACGTATTCCCGTCCCAGATCGAGACTGTTCTCATGAACCAGGGATATCCGGCGAACTATCAGATCATTGTTGACAGGGTAAACAACAGCGATACCATTGAGGTTCAGGTAGAAATGACGCCGGAGATGTTCTCTGATAACCTGAGTATTGTATCGGAAAAAGAGAAAGAGCTTGTGAATGGTCTGAAAGCGATGCTTGGTATCTATGCAAAGGTGAAGCTGGTTGCTCCCAAGACCATTGTAAGAAGCGAAGGCAAAGCAGTTCGTGTTATTGATAAACGAAACCTGTATCAGGGCTGATGAATAGGAGGATAGATTCGTGATGATTAAACAGATTTCCGTATTTCTTGAAAACAAGCCTGGAAAACTTGCTGAGTTTGCAGCAGTTCTTTCCGCACAGAAAATCAATCTCCGTGCGATTTCGGTAGCGGAAGCTGCTGATTTCGGGATTGTCCGTATCATTGTTGATGATGTTTTCAATGCTGTTACCATGTTGAAGAGTGAAAATTATATTTGCAAAATCACCGATGTTCTTGCCGTAGAGGTTCAGGATGAGCCCGGTATGCTTGCAAATATGATCGGCGTACTTGGAAGTGAAGGAATCAATATTGAGTACATGTATACCATTTTAGGAAAGAAATCAGATGTTGCGTACATGATCATCCGTACGAACGCGGATGCAGAGGCAGCAAAGATTCTGGAAGCAAAAGGATTTAAGATCGCAGCTTCGGAAGCGCTGAACTGAGAGAAAGAATTTAAGATCGCAGCTCCGGAAGCACTGAACTGAGAGAAAGAATTTTAAATCGCAGCTCTGGAAGTATTGAACTGAGCGACGGAGAGCCCGGAAGAGCTGGTTTTGCGAAACAAAAACCCGCTGAAGATTTCTTCAGCGGGTTTCTGCCGTTTTATCGTGTGCAGACAATTTATTGAATGCCTAACAATCTGCCGGCATTTTTGGATAGGATTAATTCTTTCTCCCGGTCGGTGAGAGCACTTTTTTTCAGAACATCTACACAGGTCTTCTGCTCTGCCCATGGGCAGTCGGTAGCAAAAAGGATCTTGTCCGCACCATGTCTGCGGATCATACGGATCAGCTGCGCTTCACTTACACGGGTGATGGAGTAGGCAGTGTCGAGATAGACGTTCCGGCCGCAGAGCTTTTCTTCTGCTTCGTCGTAATTCTCATTGCTTCCTAAATGTGCAAGAATCAGATTTTCCGGGGCGACATCTTCTAAAACATCCAGGATCATATCCGGAGTACAGAATTCATGATCCGGAGTATAGGGATCATAACCTGCGTGGGTGATGACCGGAAGCCCGATCTCGGATGCGGCATAGAGAAGGCGTTTCATACGGATGTCGTTAAATTCCACATTCTGATAGTTCGGATGGAGCTTGACTCCGGCAAAGCCTTCACGTTTTATTAGTGCCAGACGGCTTTTGAAGTCCGGATCGTCCGGATGAATGCCTGCCAGGGAAAGCAGCCGCTGCTCCTGCACGGATGCATACGTTTCATTGATAAAAGACGCAAAACGAAGGATGGAATCAAACTGTTTGATGTCGGTTACGACAGGAAGCACTACGCTGATGTCGATGCCGGCTTTTTTCATGGAAGCACGCAGGTCTTCTGCACAGCCATTGATGGTTGGATCCTGGTTGATGACTGCTGTCAGCCTGGAAATCGCACGTTCTGCAATTTTATCCGGAAATATATGGGTATGAAAATCAATAATCATGGGTGTTATCTCTTTTTCTAATAGTTACTTACGTTTATTTATAGGAATCAGCCAGTTTTCTAAACGCCTCAAGCGAGCGCTCGATTCTTTCAGTAGGTACACAGTAGGAGATACGTGCATGTCCCGGGCAGCCAAAACCGGTTCCCGGAACGATGAGGATGTCATACTGCTTTGCTCTCTCGCAGAAAGCGATGTCGTCTTCTTCCAGTGTCCTGGGGAAGATGTAGAAGGTTCCGTCCGGTTTGACTACTTCGAATCCAAGCTCGCGAAGTCCATCGTAAAGAAGATTGCGATTGGTCTCGTAGATGGAGATATCGGCAGTCATGTCTGCACACATGGCACAGACTCTCTGGAAAAGTCCGGGTGCATTTACATATCCCAGGGAACGGCCTGCGCCTGCAACTGCCGCATATACCAGTTCATGCTCTTCTACTTCATCCGGAACAAGGATATATCCCAGACGTTCCCCGGGAAGGGAGAGGGATTTGGACCAGGAGTAGCATACGAGTGTATTGCTGTAATATTCAGGCAGGTATGGGACTGCAATGCCATCGAATACGATCTCGCGGTAGGGTTCGTCTGCGATGAGATAGATCGGATGTCCGAGCTTGGCAGATTTTGCGTTCAGGATCCGGGCAAGTCTGGTGCAGGTCTCATGTGAATATACGACACCACACGGGTTGTTTGGAGAATTTACGATAACTGCTTTTGTCTTCTCGTTGATCGCAGCTTCAAATGCTTCAAAGTCGATCTGAAATGCTTTGGTATCGGCAGGAATCAGATTCATCTTTGCACCTGCGCCTTCGATGAATACTTTGTATTCCGGGAAGTATGGTGCAAATACGATCACTTCGTCATCTCTGTTGCAAAGACCATTCAGACAGCAGCAGAGTGCGGCAGCGGCTCCTACGGATACATAGAAATTATCCGGTCCGAAGGAGGTGCCAAAACGCCCGTTTACGGAATCTGCCAGCAGTTTTCTGACCTCTGCGTCTCCCTGTGCGCTGGTATATCCGTGAAGGATGACAGGATCGGTTTCCTGGATCAGTCTGATCGCGGTTTCATTGACTGCATCCGGGGATGGAACACTTGGATTTCCGATGGAAAAATCAAATACGTTCTCAGCACCGATTTCAGCAGCTCTTTGCTTTCCAAATTCGAAAAGTTCACGGATGATCGAGCGCTGGGTTCCCAGAGCAACCATTCTTTCATTTAAATTAGCCATGATGTTTACCTCTTTATTTCTGTGATTTAGCGTTTGGCATTATGATTGCGCATTAACGCATTACTGTACTAATGATAGAGCATAATTTTTTATCTGTCAATCAAAGATTGGTAACAGTTCAGGTGCATCGCGAAGCATGTTACTGGTCACGGAGTGAACAGTAGCCAGTTACCAAAAAAATACAAAGACGTAAGTAATGGAATTGACAAATGATGTACAGTATGATAGAATCAATTTACTTTAACGATTTAAAGCTCAGAACTTCTTTGCGTTAAAGAATATACACAGACTAAATGACGTTAGTCGTGAGAGAAGAGGAAAGGAACATGTTAAAAGTAATTCTACTCGTGGCATACTTTGCACTGATGGTTGGTATCGGTCTGTATTGCCGCAAAACAGCAACAGATGTCAATGGCTTCGTATTGGGCGGCCGTTCGGTAGGTCCATGGCTTACCGCCTTCGCATACGGTACTTCGTATTTTTCTGCTGTCGTATTTGTGGGATACGCAGGCCAGTTTGGATGGAAGTATGGTATCGCAGCCACCTGGGCGGGTATTGGAAATGCCGTTATTGGTTCTCTTCTTGCATGGGTAGTCCTTGGAAGAAGAACGAGAATCATGACACAGCATCTTGATTCAGCGACGATGCCGCAGTTTTTCGGACAGAGATTTAACAGTAAAGCACTGAAACTTTGTGCTTCCCTGATCATCTTCGTGTTCCTGATTCCCTATACAGCATCTCTCTACAATGGCCTTTCCAGACTTTTTGGAATGGCATTCAGCATTGATTATTCCGTATGCATCATCCTGATGGCAGTTCTTACCGCTATCTATGTAATTGCCGGTGGTTATATGGCTACCGCCATCAACGATTTTATTCAGGGTATCGTTATGCTGGTAGGTATTGTTGCAGTGATTGCAGCTGTTCTTGCAAGCAAAGGCGGATTCATGGAAGCCTACAGGGGTCTTGCACAGATTTCGGATGAAACGGTTTCTACCGCGCCCGGCGTATTTGCATCCTTCTTCGGGCCGGATCCTCTGAACCTGATGTTTGTAGTCATTCTTACCTCTCTGGGAACATGGGGACTTCCGCAGATGGTTCAGAAATTCTATGCGATCAAGGATGAGAGTGCGATCCAGAAAGGAACGATTATTTCCACACTGTTCGCTCTTGTTGTAGCCGGCGGATGTTATTTCCTTGGCGGTTTCGGACGTCTGTTCTCTGACAAGATCGATATTGCCGCAAATGGATTTGACTCTGTGATCCCTACCATGCTGGAGAGCTTAAGCCCGATGCTGATCGCGCTGGTAGTCATCCTTGTACTTTCCGCCTCGATGTCTACACTGTCTTCGCTGGTCATCGCATCCAGTTCCACACTGACGATCGACTTTATCAAAGATAATGTGGTAAAAGATATGGATGATAAGAAACAGGTTGCTGTGATTCGTGGGTTCATTGTAGTATTTATTGCAATCTCTGCAATCCTTGCACTGATTCAGTACAAGAGTTCCGTAACCTTTATTGCACAGCTGATGGGTGTATCCTGGGGAGCACTTGCAGGTTCCTTCCTGGCACCATTTTTGTATTCTCTGTACTGGAAGAAGACAACGGCAGCATCCTGCTGGGTATCCTTCATCTGGGGCTGCGGTCTCACATTTATCAACATGTTTGCAAGACCAGGTCTCCCGACGATCCTGCAGTCTCCGATCAACATGGGTGCAATCGCCATGCTTGGCGGTCTCATCATCGTTCCGGTTGTCAGCCTTGTTACCCCTAAGCCGGATAAAAAACTGGTAGAGGACGCATTTGCATGCTATAACAAAACAACGGTTGTTGCTCAGAAAACCGCACTTGGTAAATAATGGAAAAACCCCAAAGAATAGCCCTAAAGGGGATAAAAAAGCAATGTGACTGACGATTGTCATCACATTGCTTTTTTCAGTGTTTTTTGATATTATGTGGCAGAAACAGATGGGGTCTGAGATAAGATAAGGCTTCCGCCGTTACAGGTAGTGAGCGAAAGAAATGACGTAAAGTGTGGGATGCAGGAGGGAAAAGATTTTGAATAATACAAAACAGAAGAATGCGGATGCAGTCGGAAGAAGTTTTATAAAATATGTCTCCCAGAATATACTGGGGATGCTGGGGATATCGGCTTATGTCCTGGCAGATACCTTTTTTATATCCAGAGCAGAAGGCGCCGGGGGGATCACAGCACTGAATCTTGTACTGCCCATTTACAGTCTGATCTTCGGAATCGGATCCATGATGGGTGTCGGTTCAGCTATCCGCTTTCGTATTCTTCGGGAGAGACGGGAAAAGTGTGCCGATGATTATTTTTCGAATGCGCTGATGTTTGCGGTTCTGTTCGGACTGGTATTCATGATTCCGGGAGTCCTGGCACCGGGGAAGATCATGGCTGTTCTCGGTGGTGACGGGGAAATCGTGGCGATCGGAAAGCCATACACAAGGATCTTCCTCATGTTTGCACCGTTTTTTATGGGAAACTATATATGTAATGCCTTTGTGAGAAATGACGGGAATCCGTCTCTGGCCATGCAGGCAACACTTTTCAGCAGCCTGTTTAATATTGTTATGGATTATGTGCTGATGTTTCCTTTCGGACTCGGTATGGCCGGTGCCGCATGGGCAACCGCTTTTTCCCCGGTGGTGGGGATCCTGATCTGCTGCAGGCATTTCTTTTCGAAAAAGAGTACGGTGCGATTTGTCTGGCAGCTGCCTTCCCTGAGAAAACTGGCAGAATCCTGCAAGCTTGGAATGGCAGCATTTATCGGGGAGATGTCTTCCGGAGTGACCACTGCCTTATTCAATTTTCTGATCCTCGGACTGGCCGGAAATGATGGTGTTGCCGCATTCGGGATCGTGGCGAATACAGCGATTGTGGCAACGTCTGTTTTCAATGGATTGTCGCAGGGGGCACAGCCTCTTTTCAGCCGCTTCTATGGAAGGCAGGAAAGAAAACAGGTTGGAAAAGTGCTGAGATTAACGATAAGTACGGCAGTCCTTCTTGCACTGCTGGTACTGCTGGTGACAGGTCTTTGCACGGAACAGATTGTAAACATGTTTAACAGTGAACAGAATGCACAGATGGCAGAATATGCCACGAAGGGTATCCGGCTGTATTTTATCGGCTTTCTGTTTGCCGGATTCAACATTGCGGGTGCGGGTTATCTGAGTGCCGTCGAAGAAGCCGGGTGGGCCTTTGTGGTGTCGATCGTACGCGGTGTGGCAGCGATCAGCGTCAGTGCCTTTGTTCTGGCGCATTATTTTGGAATGGCGGGCATCTGGCTGGCCTTTCCGGTGGCAGAAGGGATCACCTCTTTGCTTATGGTGATCGCAGTGAGGAAAAGCAGAGGTTCAGGGAACATACAATAGAAAGAAATTTTTTTGTGCGATAAAAATCATATTTTCGACGTTATTTTTATGTAACAGTTCAGAGTCATGCAGATTTATAAATATTTGCCTTGGGGAGCTTGCTCA